>DAORCZ010000022.1:0-22964 GCA_035345735.1 Pseudomonadota bacterium
ACTGGCAGATCGGCAAAGTGTTTGCCGACCTCGACGAACTGGATGGCGACAAAGCGGCCGAGCTTCGACAGCAGCGGCTAAAGACGGTGGCCAAGATCGCCACCACGGCCAAGGAGCGCGCGGTCGATGCCGTGGTGGTCGCCGGCGATGTGTTCGACAGCAACGATCGCAGCAAGGTCGACGACGATTTGCTGCTGCGCACCCTCGGCGCGATGGAGGGCTACGACGGGCAGTGGTTGCTCTTGCCGGGCAATCACGATGCCGCGGGTCCGCAGAGTGCGTGGGAACGACTGCGGCAGCTCAGGCCGCCCGGCAATATCAAGCTCCTCACGGATGCCCAGCCGCAGCTCATCGCCGAGCACCGGCTAGCGATCCTGCCGGCGCCGCTCGTGCGTCGGCACGAGGCGAGTGATGTGACGGCGGTCCTCGACAGCATGCAGACCCCCCCCGAAACGGTGCGAGTTGGGGTCGCGCACGGCAGCGTTAAGAGCCAGCTTCCCGAGGGCAGCCGGGTGCACAACGAGATCGCCGCCGATCGCGCCGAGCGGGCCCGTCTGGACTACCTGGCGTTGGGGGACTGGCATGGCACGCGCGAGATCTCGGAGCGGGCTTGGTACGCCGGTACGCCCGAGCCGGATCGCTTCAAAGACAACCTGCCCGGCAATGTGCTGCTGGTGACGATCCCTGGGCCGGGCGAGCTCCCGCAGGTTGAGCGCATCGCCATTGGTCACTTCAAATGGCACGATCTCACCGTCGAGCTACACAGCGTCTCTGATCTGGCGAACCTGAACGCGCAGCTAGAGGCGCTGGGTGCGCCCTATGGCCAGCACGTCGTGCAGCTAGCGCTCCGCGGCACGATCGATCTAGAGACCCGACAGACCCTAGAGCGAGAGCTGCGACGCTGGCGGGCCAAGCTACACGTCCTGCGCTGCGATCTGCAGGAGCTCTTGGCGCAGCCCAGCGAGGCCGATCTGCAGCCGATGCGCGATCACGGCTTTATTGGCGTCGCCGTCGCGAAGCTACAGCAGATGGCCAACGACGCCGAGCGCAGCGAACTAGAGCGAGACCGAGCCCGCCGGGCACTGGGCCTGCTTTACGCCGAATTCGTCGCGCTGTCGGGAGGCGAAGGCGCCGGGCCGCGCGCCGCGCGCTAGGGGACGAGGCATGAAGATCCGTCGCATCGAAGTGCAGAACTTTCGCCGCTTCCGCGAGCCTGTTGTCGTCGCCGATCTCAGCGATGGCCTGACGGTCCTGGCCGGTGAGAACGAGGCCGGAAAATCAACGCTGGTGCGTGCGCTGCAAGCTGCCTTTTTTGACCGGCACAGCATCAGCAAGAACGTGGCCAAGGCCTTCCTGCCGTTTGAGTCGGAAGTCCAGCCGCAGGTGACGATCGACTTCGAGTGCGGCGGCGCCTCGTATCGTCTGCGCAAGGGCTTTTATCTGAAGGAGTTTGCGGAGCTGCGCGTGACCTCGGGGGGCGCTGTCTACGCCGATTCGGAAGCCGAAGAGAAGCTGCAAGAGCTGTTGCGCTTTCGCAGCCCCGATCGCGGACGATCCGATGAAGCCAAGCATCACGGCGTTCTGGGCCTGCTGTGGCTAGAGCAGGGGGCCTCTTCCGATCGCTGGAAGACGGCGCTGGCCGATAAGGACGGGCCGGCAGGTCGCAGCCTACACAGTGCGCTTGAAGCCGAGCTGGGCGAGACGCTGGGGGGGCCGTATGGCCATCAGCTGCTCACCCGCATCGCCGAGCGCTACAGCGAATTTTTTGGCAAGAACGGCCGCCCGCGCGGGGACTATGCGCAAGCCCAGACGACGATCGCAGGTCTGGCCGATGAGCTGTCTGCGGTGCAGGCCGAGCTGAGCCGGTCTGAGACCGCCAGTCTCGAACTCGCGCAGGCCCGAAAGCGCTTGGCGAGCTTCGAGCAAGAGGACCGGCTGCTCCGCGCCCGCGCCGCCCTGAGGCAGGCCGAGGCCGAGTGGCAGCGGGTCAAGTCGGTCGAGTCCGCCCAGCGTCAGGTAGAGGAGCGCAAGCGGGCAACCGAAGTCGAGGTCCGGCTGGCGGCGCAGAACTTCCGGCAGCGCCAGAGCGAGCTGGCCTGGGTGCAGAGCGAGCGGGGGCGGTTGGCAGAAAAGCTCGCGGCGCTGGAGGCCGGCCAGGCTCTCTTGTCTGATCGACAGCGTGTCTGTGCCGAGGCTGAAGAACGACTGGCTGCGGCTCAGGCGCAGGTGCTGGGGCTGCAGGCTATGCTGCGACGCGACGAGCATCTGGAACGTCAGCTTCGCCTGGGGCGCGAGGCGGGGAGCCATCGCCACAACCTGCAGCAGGCTCGGGCGGCAGAAGTGCAAGGTCGGGCGCTGATGGATCGGGTGCGCTCGCTGCGCGTCGACGATGCGCTGCTCCGCCAGTTGCGCGAGCTGCAGGGAGAACTGCGAGCCGCCGAAGGGCGCCTAGATGCCGTCGCCACCCGTGTCGCTGTCGCGCTGCAACCGGGCTGGGAGCTGCGGCAGGACGGGAAGCCCGTCGGGGACGCCGGTTCTCTGCTGGTAACGCAGAAGAGCGAACTGACGCTGTGGCAAGCGGGCCGGCAGCAGGCGGCCCTGACGATCCACCCCGGCGCCGAGGATCTGAGCCTCAGGCAGCAACGCGTGGCAAACAGCCGCCAGGTTTTGGCCGACAGGCTGAAGGACGCGGGGGTGAGCGATCTCGACGCGGCTGAAGCTCAGGCGCGGGAACGCAGCGCGCTCTTGCAGCAGGTGCAGGGGTTGCGCGAAGCGTTTAAGGCCGCTGCTCCGCGAGGGCTTGATGCGCTGCAGGCCGAGCTGAGTCGTATCGAGGCCCAGCTGAGCCCAGACGAACCCCATGCCGCGCCTGCTGCTGGGCAGGATGCTGCATCCCTTGACCCCGCGGCTGTGGAGTCGCAGTTAACCGAGCGGATCGCCGATCACCAACGGCAGCTCAGGCAGGCCGAGACGGCTGTGCAGCAAGCGCAGGCCGGTCTGCGGGGTGCGCAGCAAGCGGCGCTGGAGCAAAACGATCGTCAGGTGCGCCTGCAGGGTGAGCTGCAGAGTGGGCAACAGGCGCTGCAGGCCCGTGAAGTGGCGCTCGCTGAAGCCCAGGGCCGGGTCGCCGATGCCGAGCTGCAGCGGGCTCTGAGCGAGGCGCAGGAGCGCCTGGACGTGGTCGAGGCGCAGCGGCTGGTGGCGCAGCGTGAGCTAGAGGCCGCGCAGCCGCAAGTAACGTCCGACCTGCTGCGGGCGCGGCAGGCAGAGGTCGAGGCGCTGCAGGTCGAACTGGCTGGCATCACGCAGCTGGTTGCGCGCCTTGAGGGCGAGCTGGGCGGGCTGGCTCAGTCCGACCTCCGCGAGCGCGAGGCGCGACTGCAGAGCCAGCTCAACCGCGCGCGGATCGTCGCGAGCCAGCAGAGCCAGCAGGCCGAGGCGCTGCGGCTGCTGCAAGAGGTCCTGCGGGAGTCCGAGCACGCGGCCAGAGAGAACTTCATCCTGCCGGTCCAGCGACGGGTAGAGCGCTATCTGGCCCGACTTTTCCCGGACGGAGAGCTGCGATTTTCCGACGGCACATACGCCGTGTCCGAGCTGCGCCGGGCAGGAGGCAGCGAGCCGTTTGATGCCCTGAGCATCGGCACGCGCGAGCAGCTTGCGGTCATCAGCCGCCTGGCCTTCGCTGATCTGTTGCGCGACCAAGGGCAGCCGGCCTGTTTGCTCTTCGATGATGTCCTCGCTTTTTCGGATGACCGACGGTTTCGCAGCATGCTTGCGGCGCTCAAGGATGCGGCCCAGACGCAGCAGATCCTGATCTTGACCTGTCGTGGGCGCGACTATGCGGACCCCGAGCTGACGGTGCGCGAGTTTCCCCAGCGATCGGCCCGCTCTGCGGCCTAGTCGCGCAGCCGGCTTGTCTGGCGGGACGAATTTGGGCATGCTGCCGCCGCTCATCGCAGGCACTAGCCCCTGCCGCAGAACCCAAAACCGACGCGGGAGCCCCACGACAATGACGACGACGAACCGTGCAAGCAAAGTCTCCGAGATCCTCAGCTGGTATCCCTCGGACAACCCCGGCACCCTGACCAACCTGGCGCGGCTGATGAACCAGGGCCGGCTGGCTGGCACGGGCAAGCTGGTCATCCTGCCCGTCGACCAGGGCTTTGAGCACGGGCCGTTCCGCTCGTTTGGCATGAACCCCGATGCCATGGATCCCGAGTATCACTTTCGGCTGGCCATCGAGTCGGGCTGTAGCGCCTACGCCGCACCGCTCGGCTTCCTGGAAGCCTGCGCTGGCAAGTACGCCGGGCAGATGCCGCTCATCCTCAAGCTCAACAACAGCGACTCGCTGGCCAAGGTCGAGCCGTGCTCGGCGCTGACCGGCACCGTCGAAGATGCGCTGCGCCTGGGCTGCGTCGGCATTGGCTACACCATCTATCCCGGCTCGGGAGCGCGCAACCAGATGTACCAGGACCTGCGCGACCTGACGCTACAGGCCAAGCGCGCCGGCCTGTGCGTCGTCGTGTGGAGCTACCCGCGCGGCGCCGGCCTGTCGAAAGACGGCGAGACCTCGCTCGACATCATCGCCTACGCCGCCCACATCGCCGCGGAGCTTGGCGCCCACATCGTCAAGGTCAAGCTGCCCAAGGATCGCATCGAGCAGGCCGAAGCCGCCAAGGTCTACGCCGCGCACAAGCCGGCCAGCGAAAAGCTGGTCGTCCGCGTCCGCCACGTCATGCAGGCGACGTTTGGCGGCAAGCGCATCGTCATTTTTTCGGGCGGCGAGGCCAAGGACGACGCCTCGCTTCTGGAAGAAATCCGCGCCATTCACCACGGCGGTGGCCATGGTTCGATCATCGGCCGCAACTCCTTCCAGCGGCCCTTCGCTTCCGGCGTGAAGCTGCTGCAGGACATCATGGATGTCTACGCCGGTCCGCAGTAGTTGACCCTGACGGGAAGGATCTTTATCCTTCCTCGCTCAAGTAGGTCTCTGGAGGCTCACCATCATGGCTGTACGAATCGGCATCAATGGCTTTGGTCGCATCGGGCGCTGCGTGCTGCGCGCATGGCAGAACGACCCCGACAAACGGGGCGTCGAGTTTGCGGCGATCAACGACTTGACCGACACGCCAACCCTGGCCCACTTGCTGAAGTACGACTCGGTGCACGGGCGCTATGCCGGCCAGGTCAGCACCGACGGAAATCACATCGTCGTCGATGGTCAGCGCATCGCCGTGACGGCGGAAAAAGATCTCGCCAAGCTCAACTGGAAGGGGCAGGGCGCCAGCATCGTGCTCGAGTGCACGGGTGCCTTTACCGAGGCGGCCAAGGCGCGGGCCCACATCGATCACGGCGGGGCGCAGAAGGTGCTGATCTCGGCGCCGGCCAAGGGGCCAGACATCACGCTCGCCGTCGGCATCAACCTCGATGCCTACGACGCGGGCAAGCACCACGTCATCAGCAACGCCTCCTGCACCACCAACTGCCTGGCGCCCGTCGCCAAGGTGCTGCTTGAGAGCTTCGGCATCGAGAGCGGCATGATGACGACCATCCACAGCTACACCAACGACCAGCGCATCCTCGACCTGCCGCACAAAGATCTGCGACGGGCGCGGGCGGCGGCGCTGTCGATGATCCCGACGACCACGGGTGCCGCGAAGGCGCTGTCCGAGGTCATCCCGGCGCTCAAGGGCAAGCTCGATGGCTATGCCATGCGCGTGCCGACGCCGAACGTCTCGGTCGTCGATCTGACGGTGCGCCTGTCGAAGAAGGCGACGGTCGATGAGGTCAACGCCGCTTTCCGGCAGGCTGCGGCCGATCCCCGCTTCCTCGGTGTGCTCGCAGTCAGCGACGAACCGACCGTGTCCTGCGACTTCAACGGCGACCCGCACTCGGCGACCGTGGACCTGGGCTCGACGCAGGCCGTCGGCGACATGGTCAAGGTGCTGGCCTGGTACGACAACGAGACCGGCTACGCCACGCGGCTCTATGAGCTTGCCAAGTTCGTCGCGGCCAAGGCCTCTTCTGCCCACTAGCTCCGCCCGCTGCGGCGACCGGGCTTCCGGCCCGTTGCTGCCTCGGTCAGACCTGCCCTGCAAGAAACCTCCGATGAGCAAACAGCTATGAGCGCGACCATTCGTTCCGTCGCCGACCTTGATGTCTCGGGTCGGCGAGTCTTTGTGCGCGTCGATTTCAACGTGCCGCTCTCCTCCGCCGGGGCGATCACCGATGACTCGCGTATCGTTGCCGCCCTGCCGACCATCAAGCACCTCGTCGAGCGCGGCGCTCGCGTCATCCTGGGCTCGCACCTCGGGCGACCCAAGGGCAAGTCGACGGATACCTCGCTGCTGCCCGTCGCGGCACGTCTGGCCGAGCTCTTGGCTCCGCTGGTCGGGGAAGTTCGCTTGACCGACGAGCCGGTCGGCGACGGCGCGCGCAAGGTGGTGATGGATCTGCGCGATGGCGATGTGGCGCTGCTGGAAAACCTGCGCTGGGTGGCCGGCGAAGAAAAGAACGACGACGGCTATGCCAAGGCCCTGGCCAGCTATGCCGAGGTCTACGTCAACGATGCCTTTGGCACTGCTCACCGCGCACACGCCTCGACGGCGGGGATGGTGAAGCACTTCGATGCCGACAAGCGGGGGGCGGGTTTCCTGCTGCTGCGCGAGATCGAGTTTCTGAGCAAGCTCCTCGGCAACGTCAAGAAGCCCTACGTCGTCGTGGTTGGTGGCGCCAAGGTCTCCGACAAGATTGGCGTGCTCGATAACCTAGCCAAGGTCGCCTCCAGCATCCTCATCGGCGGTGCCATGGCCAACACCTTCCTCAAGGCCAAGGGCTACGACGTCGGCAAGTCCAAGGTCGAAGACGACAAGCTCGGCGTCGCCAAGGCGTTCCTCAAGAACGCCGAGGCCAGCAAGGTCGAGGTGCTGCTGCCCAGCGATGTCGTGGTCGCACCCGGCCCCGAGGCTGCCGCTGGCCGAGCTATGCCCATCGAGGGAATTCCCTCGTCCGAGATGGCGCTCGATATCGGCCCCGCCACGGCACAGGTCTTCTGTGACCGGATCGCGGCCGCGCAGACGGTGTTCTGGAACGGGCCGCTTGGGCTGTTCGAAAAAGCGCCGTTTGCCGCCGGCACCATGGCCATCGCCCATGCCCTGGCCAGCTGCCGCGGCACGACCGTGGTCGGCGGTGGGGACTCGGTGGCCGCCCTGTCCGAGTCGGGCATGACCGACAAGGTCTCGCACGTCTCGACCGGGGGCGGCGCGTCGCTCGAGTTCGTCGAAGGTCAGGATCTGCCAGGCATCGCAGCGCTGCGCATCGCCGCCAGCGAGACTCGGAGCAGCGTATGAATCGCCGACCGCTTCTCGTCGGAAACTGGAAGATGCACAAGACCGTGGCGGAAGCCCTAGAGCTGGCCACGGCGGTCAAAAATGCCGTCGCCCCCAGCGTGCGGGAAGGCGGCGTCGACGTCGTGGTGTCCCCGCCGTTTACCGCCCTGCATGCGGTGGCCAAGCGCCTGGAAGGCTCGACCGTCGCGCTGGCCGGACAGAACTGCTACTGGGAACCGCAGGGCGCCTTCACCGGCGAGATCTCCGCCGCCATGCTGGCCGAGGTCGGCTGCCGCTACGTCATCGTCGGTCACTCCGAGAGGCGGCAGCACTTCAGCGAGACCGATGCCCTGGTCAACCTCAAGGCCAAGGCCGTACTCAAAGCGGGGATGAAGCCCATCCTGTGCATCGGCGAGACCGCGGCCGAGCGCGACGCGGGAGACATGCGCAATCGCTTGGTTGGTCAGCTCGCCGAGGGGCTGTTCGGCTTTACGCCCGAGATGCTGCTCGACACGGTCATCGCCTATGAGCCGGTCTGGGCCATCGGCACCGGTCGCGTCGCCACGACGGATCAGGCCCAAGAAGCTCACCGCTTCATCCGCGGCTATCTGCACAGCCAGCTGGGAGAAGTAGTCAAATCGGTTCGCATCCTGTACGGTGGCTCGGTGAAACCGAGTAATACCGCCGGACTTATGGCGCAGCCCGATGTGGACGGAGTCCTCGTCGGTGGCGCATCGCTCAAAGCCGAAGATTTCGTGCAGATCGTCCGCTACAACGAGGCCGCAGCGTCATGATTTATCTTCTGTACACGATTCACATCATCGTCTGCCTGTTCCTGATGCTGGTCATCTTGCTGCAGGCCGGCAAAGGCGGCGGCGTCGGGGCGGGGCTCGGCGGCGCGACGACGCAACAGGTCTTCGGCGGCCGCGGGGCCTCGAACTTTCTAGAGCGGCTGACTACGGCGACGGCCATCGTCTTCATGCTTACCGCGATGACGCTGTCGTACATCAACAGCCAGTCCGAGTCGGCGAAGCTGCAGAAGACCGCTGCGGCGCGCAAGAAGAAGGCCGAGTCTGACGCCAAGAAGAAGGCCGAAGACGCGCTGAAGACCGAGATTGAAAAGAAGGCGCGCGAGGCGACGGAGAAAGAAGCGCAGAAAGCCAAGGAGAAGCAGGCTGCCGAGGCGACGCCCGAGCAGTCCACGCCGGGCACCGAAGTTCAGCCTGGCGCTGCGGTGCCTCCGACGGCGCCTGAGGCTGTGCCGGTCGTGCCGGGGGCTCCTGCGGCGGCTCCAGTGGCTCCGGGTGCCGCTCCGGCTGCACCGGGTGCCGCAGCAGGCAGGCCTGGCATTCCTCCTCTGCGTCCAGCCGCCCCTGAGGCAACCTCGCCGCTGGCTGCTCCGCCGACCGGCTCGGCGGCTCCCGTGAAGCCTGCGACGCCGGTTGCGCCGGCTGTCCCGGCAGCTCAGAAACCGGCCGCTGCGGCCCCGGTGGCTCCGACGGCTGCGGCGAAGGCTGCGACCCCGGCCCCAGCTGCTCCGACGGCGTCGGCGAAGGCTGCGACCCCTGCTCCGGTGGCTCCGACGGCTGCGGCTCCTGTTGCGGCGCCTAAGCCTGTCGCGCCGCCTACCGCCCCTGCGGCCGCGGGACCTAGGCCGGCTGCGCCGGTTCCTGCCGCCCCTGCGGCTCAGCGGCCGGCTCCGGCCCCTGCGCCGCGGCCTGCTGCGGCCCCTGCGGCTCCGCCGCCTGTTGCGCCGGCTGCGCAGCGTCCTGCCGCCCCACCTACGCCGTAAGCTCGCCTCCTCTCCCTTCTCCTCCTCTCTCTGCTGTCATCCCCAATGTCGCTGTCGTTTGCCAAGCTGCATGGCCTGGGCAATGACTTCATCGTCGTCGATCTGCGCCAGGCCGCCGAGGTGGCTTGGTTTGATGACCAGGCGGTCATTCAGGCCCTCTGCGATCGTCACCTGGGCGTCGGGGCCGATGGGATCTTAGCGGTGCTGCCGCCGTCGGCCGCCGGGGCCGCCGCCTACGCCCGCATGCGGGTCCGCAATGCCGATGGCAGCGAAGCCGAGATGTGCGGCAATGGCCTGCGCTGCGTCGCCACGTGGCTGTACCGCAGCGGGGCTCCCGCCCGCTTTGTGGTCGAGACGGGCGCCGGTGCGTTGGGCTGCGAGGTGCTCGATGGCGGTTCCCGCGTGCAGGTCGAGATGGGGCCCCCGCGGCCGCTGTTTTCGCCCCATCACGCACCAGGTCCCTGGGCGGCGGGCGATCGTGTCCCGACGCAGCTCAGCGTGGCGGATACCGCGCTTGCGCTGACCTTGGTTTCGATGGGCAATCCGCACGCGGTGACCTTCGTCGCAGCGGACGCTCAGGCCGCGCCTCTCGACGATGCAGCCCTGCGGCGGCTCGCCGAGCACCTGGGGCCACTCATCGAACGGCACCCACACTTTCCGGGGCGCACCAACGTCGAGTTCGTGCGCCAGGACAGCCCGCGCTCGTTCACCACGGTGGTCTGGGAGCGCGGCTGCGGCATCACCCAGGCCTGCGGCACCGGGGCTTGCGCAGTGGCGGTGGCGGCTTGCCTACGCGGCGATGCCCAGCCAGGGCAGTTTGTGCAAGTTCACTTGCCCGGCGGATCGCTTGAGATTTGCGTGGCGGAGGACTTTGGCCAGGTGTGGATGCGTGGGCCCGTCGTGCATGTCTTCGACGGGGCGCTGTCGTTGCCGCGCTTGGGCTAGGTAAACAGCTCGTTTTCGAGGAGCTCGGTCATCGAGGTGCGCAGGTCCTGCTTGCCGCTCACCCAGCGGTGTAGGGCATTGATGATCGGCAGGTTGATGCGCGCCCGCTGCCCCAGCAGCTGAGCCTCGCGCACCATGTTGAGCCCGTCGCAGGCGCGGTCGATCTGACGGTACGCATCGCCGAGCGACACCCCGCGCCCAAGCAGGCGGCCGAGCTGAAAATCGGGCGAGCCGCGGCGATCGGTGGCGACGATCAGCTCGCCGAGGCCGGCCGGTCCGTAGAACGTCCATTCGCTGCCGCCGAAGGCCATGCCCAGGCGCTGCATCTCACTCGCCGAGTGACTGATGAACAGCGAGCGCGCCGCCGCCCCAAAGCCCAGCGCATCGGCGACGCCACAGGCCAGCGCCATGACACCGACCAGCGCGCGAGCGAGCTCGACGCCGATCAGGTCGGGGCTGGTGTAGATGCGCAGCTGCGGTCCCATCAGTGCTTTTTGCACAAGAGCCGTCGCCTCCGCCGAGGGACTGCCGCAGAGCATGGCGACGGGCAGCTCTTCCTCCAGATCCTCGGCCATCGCGGGTCCCGAGAGGGCCCCGATGTGGACCAGAGGCGTCTCTAGGCGCACAAGCTCAGAGATCGGCATCATCGTGTGACCACTGGCGCCGATGACCGGGGCGAAGCTGCCAATCGCGTGCAGCAGGCACTGCCGCGGCTTAAGGACGTCGCGCAGCGTCTCGAGGAGCGGCTTCACCTTGGCCGCTGGGATGGCCATGATCACCAGGTCAGCCTCGACGAGCTCGTTGAGCTCGATGGTGTCGGCGTAGACCTCGCCCGCCGCGAAGAGCAGCGCATCGGCCGACATCTGCAGCGTCGAGTCCCCCCCACCCGAGCGCGCCGACGGCGGCGCCTTGGCCGGAGCCTTGGTGCGCTCCGGTTGATCGTAGTAGGTCTGGATGCGCGGCAGATCGGGGGGCGGCTGATACTGCATCACCCGCCTGAGCTGCTGCTCTTTGCCTCGCTGTCGGCGCAGGTTTTGACTGAGCCGCACTGACAGCGCCCGTGCCCAGCGCCCGCCCCCGATTACTGCGACAGAGACTCCCCGCATTCAAAGCTCCTTGGCCCCACGCCTTGCATGGCACCGATCCCGGCGCCTGCTCCCCGGCCCCTGATCATCGTGGATCCGGGATCGGGACAAAAAACCTCGATCATTATACGAGGGCGGCTGCCCGGCGTGGGGGCCGAAAGTCAGCGAGTTTGCGCCGGGCGGATTCTGGAAATACACTGCGCAGCGGTCGCGTTGCCCATTTGGTTGTGCAATGGCCTCCCCCTGTGGGGCATCTAACCGCTTCCCCTGACGAGTATCGCGCACATGAACCTGACACAGAAACTGCTCTCCCTGACCCTGGTTGGCGCCGAGTGGGTGCTTTGGCTGCTCTTGCTGCTGTCGCTGCTGAGCATCGCGGTGATGATAGAGCGCGGTCTGTACTACTTCAGCCTCCGTTCGGACTTCGCGGCGCTGGCCGAGGATCTGCGGCGCCTGCTGCTCGACGGCAAGTTTGGCGACGCTCGCAAGCAAGTGATCGGTGGCCGCGGGCCGGTGGCCTTCGTCGCGCAGATGGGACTTGAGGAAGCCGAGCGGGGCGCTGACGCCGTCGAGTCCGCGATGCTGGGCGCCAAGGCACGGGTCAAGCTGGGCCTTGAGCGCAACCTGGCCTTCCTTGGCACGCTGGGCTCGAACGCACCGTTTATCGGCCTGTTTGGCACCGTGCTCGGCATCATCAAGGCCTTCCACGATCTGGCAGGCAACCAGGCCGGTGGCATCCAAGTCGTCATGGCTGGCATCTCGGAAGCGCTCGTCGCGACGGCGGTTGGGCTCTTGGTCGCGATTCCCGCGGTCGTTGGCTTCAACGTTTATAATCGTCGGGTTCGCGCGCTGACCTCGCAGATCGACGTCGTCGCGCAGGTCATCCTCGCCGCGCTGCGAGCTGAGCTGGTCAGCCACGCGAGTGAGCCGGGGAAATCGGCGGTGGCCGAGAAGGCTGGCAAGGCGGACAAGGCGGACAAGGCGGACAAAGCCGCTAGCAAGAGCGAGGAGCAGAAGTAATGGCCGGGGGGGCGCAAGGCGGGTTTGGGGACGACGATGCCGGCGGCGGCATGATCTCCGACATCAACGTCACGCCGCTCGTCGACATTACGCTGGTGCTGCTGATCATCATGATGGTTGCGGCGCCAATCATTGCGAACAACCCGTCCATCAAGGTCGAGCTGCCCAAGGCCGCCTCGGGCGATGAGACGCAGAAGACGACACTGGCGTTTACGCTGAGCAAGAAGGCGGATGGCAGTGCCGGCTATGACTTGTTCCTCAACGGCGAAAAAGTCGACGAAGCCAAAGCGTCGCGCATGACCACGGATCTGGTAACCAAGAACCGCGATATTCAGGCGGTCATCGCTGGTGACAAGGGCATCGCGTATGGCGATGTGATGCACATCGTGGATTTGGTGAAGACCTTGGGGGTGACCAAGTTCGCCATGGCCACAGACGGCACGTGAACACGCTCAGCTCGAAGTTTGACGGAGCCGGGTTCGCGCTGGCGCTGCTGCTGCATGCGGCGGCGCTTGCGTATATTGCCTGGGCTCCGCCACCGAAGAGCAAGGGGATCACCACCGTCGAGATGGAGATCCGCAAGCGCAAGCCGCCGCCGCCGCCCGAGCCACCGCGCCAGCCGGAGCCCGAGCCGGAGCCGCCGCCGCCGCCCGAGCCGCCGAAGAAGAAGCTGGTGCAGAAGACGCCGAAGAAGGCTGAGGCTCCCAAGCCGAATCAGCCGCAGCCTCCACCGACGGCTGAGCCGCCCAAGCCGGTCTTCGGCATCAAGGCCAGCGACGCCGTCGGTCAGGGCATCTCGGTGCCGGTGGGTAACACCACCATGGCCGATCCGGCGAAGCGTCCGAACGTCAAAGAAATCCCGCCGCTGCCTGCTGCCGAGGCACCTGGCGGCGCCGAGTATCGCCCGGTGCCCGAGGAGTCGCTCAAGCGCCTGCCCGAGCGTGAGGACGAAGAGGCCTGTGCCGCTGCCCTCAAGCAGAAGTGGGAAGCTTCCGAGACGCACGCCAGCGGTGCCACCGGCGAGGTCGTCCTGCGCATCGAGCTAGACGAGCGCGGCATCCCGCGCCGCATCAAGAAAGTCAAAGGCATGAACGCCGAGGTCGACAGCATCGCCATCGGCTTCTTCAAGTTCGATCCCCGCTGCCGCTTCCGTCCGGCGATTGGCCAGGACGGCAAGCCCGCCGCCTTCGTCATCGAGCGCTACAGCGTCACCTTCCTGCGCGAGTAGCGCCGCCTATCGCACGGCTCCGCACCGGAGCCGACTTCAGGCAACATGATCCTTGCGCGCCCGGCACGCCCAGTCCGGAGCCGCGCATTGGCTTAACGACCTAGGGGGGACGCATGAAGACGAGGATGTTTTTCTCGCTGCTGGTGCTGTCGGTGGCCTGCGACACTTCAATGACGGGCTCGTCGGGGAATGGCCCCGATGGCGGCATGAATCCGGGGACCGATGGCGGCACCAATCCCGGCACTGGACCGACGCTGGCCGGCTGCCCGCTGTTGCCGGCCAATCACGTCTTCAACACACCGATCGACGCGCTGCCGACCCATCCCAGCTCGGCGACGTACATGACCACCATCGGGACGCGCAACTTGCACCTCGACCTGGGACGCACGGTCGATCAGCAGTCGGCGACGTACTACGGCATTCCCTACAACGTCGTAACCGGCGGCTCGCTGAGCTGGTCGAAGATCGCGTTTTACTCGCCCGATCCCGGCCTCAACTGGAACCCGCGGCCCGAGGCAGACTGCGCGGTCGGGGCCAACCACAGCCTGGTTGCCCCCTGCCTGGCTACCACCGCACCGAACCCGCTCCTGCCCATTCCCAGCGGCGTTCTCGTCGAGGGTGGGGTCAACACCGCCGCCAACCAGATGCCGTATGGCGATCATCACATCCTGGTGCTCGACTCCGACACCTGTCGGCTGTGGGAGACCTATCACTCGTATCCCGACGGCACGGGGGGCTGGAACATCTTTGGCTCGGCGACCTGGGATCTGCGCTCGAACGCGCTGCGCCCGGCGGGCTGGACCTCGGCTGATGCGGCGGGGTTCCCGATCCTGCCGCTGCTCCTGCGCGCGGCCGAGGCGAACAGCGGCGAGATCAAGCACGCGCTGCGCTTCACCATCCAGTCGAGCAAGATTCGCGCGTCGTATGTCTGGCCGGCTCGTCATCTCACGGGCAGCAACAACTCGACCTCGCTGCCGCAGATGGGACAGCTGTTCCGCATCAAGTCGAGCTACGTCATCCCGACGACGTTCAACACCCAGGCGCGTGCCATCGTCCAGGCTATGAAGACCTACGGCATGTATATCGCCGACGGTGGCAGTGACTGGTACGTGCAGGGCGAGCCGAGCGCCGACTGGCAGGATCAGACCATCTCGCAGGTGCAGTCGGTGTCGAGCAGCAACTTTGAGGCGGTGGACATCGCGGCAATCACCGGTCGCGCCGGCTTTGACGCAAACAGCGGCGCCGTGCCGCCATAAGTCTGGGCTGCCTGTCTAGCGCGACAGGGCCGACATGATGCTGTGCACCAGCGCTTCCGGCAGCTCTTCGTCAGCCTCGGTCGTACTGCCATCGTCTGCCCCGGGCCGCAAGGCCAGCTTGCCCAAGCGCGGCGTCTGCTTGTACGTCTCCAGGTAGTTGATGCAGGAGGGACAGACGGCTAGATGCCGATCGAACTCAGCCCGTTGCTCCGTCGGTAACGACCCCTCAAGATAGTCGTAGATAAAGTCGAGGAGCTGGCGGCACGTGATGTAGGGACGGGCGACTACGGACATGACGGAGACCTTCCTTTGTCGCCAAGGGGCGCGGCCGTTGCCGGGGAGTCGACAAACAGCGGCTCCAAGAGCCCACGCAGGGCTTGTCGTGCCCGATGCAGGCGAACTCGCAGCGCCCCTTCGTTGATGCCCAAGAGTTGGGCCGCTTCGGCGCTGTCGATCTCGTCGATATCGCGCAAGAGCAGCACCGTGCGATAGGTGCCGGGCAGCTGGTCGATGGCTTGTCGCACCTGCGCCTGCGTGTGTCGTTTCTGCAGCTCGACCTCGACGCTATCGCGCCAGGCTGGGGTCTCGCGCACCTGATGGCCATCGGGCAGAAAGCTGGGCAAGAACTCGTCGATCGCGACCTCGCCGTGTCGCCTTTGGGTGCGCAGGCGCATCAGGCACTTGTTGATGACGATGCGATGCATCCAGGTGTAAAGGCGCGACTCGCCCGCGAAGCGATCGATGCCCTCAAACACCGCCAAGAACGACTCCTGGACAACGTCTGCGGCGTCGGCTGCGCTCGTCAAATAGCGACGCGCCACACTGAGGAACAGGCCGCCGTATTTACGCACCAGGCGCTCGAAGCAGGCTGCGTCACGATGGCGTAGGCCCACGAGGATCTCGGCATCGGGATCGGCGGCGCGCTCGCCCTGGAGGGCGCGGCCAGTCCCGGGCATCCCGACGCTGGGTTCGCGGGCGTCGTGTCCAGGGGGCGGTCCAGCTTGGCTCACAAAGATTGTTGTATCACGTCTGCGAAGATGACATCGTCTGGGCAGGGAGCGCGCGCAGCGATTTGCGCTCACAACCGCGCGGTCAGAACAGGAGACAGCGATGAACCTTGAGACGGAGCGCTTGATCCTGGAGCCCATCACCTTAGAGCTGGTGGAGGCCGTGCTGGCCGGCGACCGGGCGCGTTCTGAGTCGCTCGCCCAGGCCCGTTTCCCCCGTGAGTGGCCGGGACCGGCGGTGATCGAGCGCGCGTTTAAGGCGTATCCCGACCAGGTGCGTGCAGACCCCAAGACGCGGCTGTGGGGTGATCGCCTCATGATCACCCGCGGCGACGAGCGGCGCGTCATCGGCAGCGTGATCTTTCACGGCTTCCCGCAGAACGGCATCGCCGATGTCGGCTACGGCGTCGAGATCGACTCGCAGGGGCAGGGCTACGCCACCGAGGGTACCTTGGCCTGCGTTGAGTGGGCGCTGCGCCAGCCGGGCATTCGCGCCGTGCGGGCCACGACGTTTATGTGGCATCGCGCATCGGTGCGCGTGCTCGAAAAAGTTGGCATGAGGATCATCGGCACCGAAGAGCACGAGATCCTCGGCGAGATGCTGGTCTTCGAGCGCTGCGAAGGGGCGGAGAGTAGTCGCTAGTCCTGCGCCCGGAGATCACGGCAGCAGGGAAGCCGATGGCGGTGCTTGTGTACCTACGAGTAGCGATGAGTAGCGACGGGTAGCGCGAGGGGGCAAGAGGGAAGCATCTGCCCACAGCGACAAGCGATCGCGCGATATGCGACGATTTGTTCCCAGAAGCATGCGCAGGTTTTCGACCCCTACTGGATGGCAGCGGTCGACAGGTTTGCGGCTCTTTGCGCTGGGGTATGCGCGGCATAGGGGGGGCAAGACGTGACCAAAACAAGACAGATCCGCGCGGTCGGCTATGTCCGCGTCAGCACCGATGTGCAGGCGAGCGAAGGCGTCAGCTTGGAAGCGCAGAAGGTCCGCATACAAGCGCACTGCACCGCGCTCGATATCAAGCTCGTCGATCTGGTCGTCGATGCGGGAGAGTCTGCGAAGTCCCTGGATCGCCCGGGTCTGCAAGCTGCGCTGAAGCTCCTCACGATTGGCAAGGCGGACGCGCTGATTGTGCTCAAGCTCGATCGGCTGACGCGCAGCGTGAAAGATCTCGGCCACTTGTGCGAGTCGTACTTCAGCGACGCCAAGCCTTGGTCGCTGCTATCGGTCAGCGACTCGATCGACACGCGCTCGGCCAGCGGCAAGCTGATCTTGAATGTGCTGACCTCGGTTGCGCAGTGGGAACGCGAGGCGATCAGCGACCGCACCAAAGAAGCGATGCAGCACCTCAAAGCCAAGGGCGTGCTGTTGGGCGCCGCGCCCTACGGCTGGAAGTACGCCGAGGCGCTGGATCACGCCGGTCGCCGCAAACTGATCGAAGATCCCGTCGAGCAAGCCGGCATCAAGCGCATCTGCGAGCTGTACGAGACCGACATGTACGTCTGGCAGATCTGCGAACAGCTCGACGCCGAAAAAGTCCCGGCGCGCGGTCCGCACTGGCATCGCGCCACGGTGTATCGCGTGCTGCGCCGCGCCGGCTATGAAGACCCCGAAAACAAGCCGAAGAAGTCCGAGCCCTCGCAGAAACAGCGCGATGCCCGACGCAAAAAACAGATCGTGCGCGACAAAGCGCCAGCCGCGGTCCGCGCGGCTGAGCTTCGCGAGGATGGCCGCAGCCTGCGCTGGATCGCGAGCCGCCTGATCAAAGAAGGCTTCTTCCCTCCGCGCGGCGAGGTCTGGCACGCAGCATCGATCTTGGATCTTTTGCGAGCGCACGCGCCGGGGAAGTCCGCCGCGTAGGCAGCCGGTAAGTCCTCGCCCTCCCGCGAGGTGCCTCGCCGCCGGCCGGGCTGGGGGAGCGGCTCAGTCGCGGCTGGGGCTATCAGGCAGGACGTAGTCTTTGAACTGCTGGCGCAGCGTCAGCTTGCTGAGCTTGCCGGTGGCGGTGTGCGGCAGATCGCTGACGAAGGTGATGTCATCGGGCAGCCACCAGCGCGCGACGTGCTGTGCCAGGTGGGCGCGCAGCGCGGCCTTATCGATCGTGGCCCCGGCCTTCGGCACGATGATGAGCAGCGGACGCTCTTGCCAGGTCGGGTGAGGCAGGCCGATGACGGCGGCCTCGTGCACGCCGGGGAAGGCGATGGCGGCGTTCTCTAGCTCGATCGACGAGATCCACTCGCCACCCGACTTGATGACGTCCTTGGCGCGATCGGTGATCTGCATGTAGCCAGAGGGATCGATGGTCGCGACATCCCCGGTTGAGAAGTAGTCATCCCCGTCGAGAATCTGGCCACCTTCGCCCTTGAAGTACTGCCGCGTGACCCAGGGGCCGCGCACTTTCAGCAGCCCAAAAGCCTTGCCGTCCTGCGGCAGCTCGCGGTTGTCGTCATCGACGATCTTCATGTCGATGCCGTACAGCGATCGTCCCTGCTTGATCTTCAGCGCTCGTAGCTCGTCGGCGGGCTGGTCGGCCAGGGGATGTGTCGGCACGCTGCTCGTGCCGAGCGGGCTGGTCTCGGTCATGCCCCACAGGTGAAGCACGGCGATGCCGTACTGTTTTTCGAAGCGCTCGATCATCGCGGCCGGCACCGCTGAACCGCCGATGACCACGCGCTTGAGGAGAGGCGGCAGATCGCCAGGGTGCTTGTCGAGGTGGGCGAAGAAGCCCATCCACACCGTCGGCACACCCATCGAAAAGTTCACGCGCTCGCTGTGCAGAAGCTGACAGACGCTGGCGCCATCGAGCATCGGACCCGGCAGCACCAGCTTGGCGCCACACATCGCCGCGGCGTAGGGCACGCCCCAAGCGTTGGCGTGAAACAGCGGCACGATGACCAGCGCACAGTCACGACTCGACAGGCCCAGCCCATCGACGGTGCACACCGCAAACGAGTGCAGGAGCGTCGAGCGATGGCTGTAAAGAACACCCTTGGGATTGCCGGTCGTGCCCGAGGTGTAGCAGAGCGATGAGGCGGTGTTTTCGTCGAACAGCGGCCAGGCAAAGTCCGGCGTCTGCGCCGCGAGCAGCGACTCGTAGTCGAGCACCGGCCCGCCACAGTCGCCCATCGCCGTAAGCCCCGCCGCATCGGTCAGCGCGATGTAGCCGCCAATCGTCGGCCAGCGCGGACGCAGCTTGGTCACCAGCGGCGCAAGGGTCGCATCGAAGAACAGGAAGCGATCTTCGGCGTGGTTGCAGATGTACTCCAGCTGATCGGGGAACAGGCGCGGATTGACGGTGTGCAGCACGGCGCCGATGCCCGAGACGGCATAGTACAGCTCCATATGCCGGTGGGTGTTCCAGGCCAAGGTGGCGACGCGATCGCCGGGCTTTACGCCGAGCGCGATCAGCGCCTTGGCAAGCTGCTTAGAGCGCTCGTGCAGCGAGCGATAGGTGTGGCGATGCAGCACTCCATCCGGTGTGCGGCTGACGATGGGCGTGGACCCATGGCTGCGCGCGGCGTACTCGATAAGCGATGAGATCAGCAGCGGACGTTCCTGCATCAGACCAGCCAGCATGGGGCCTCCAAGAGTCAGCGTGTGGGGGGGATCGGCGCGTCTAGGCAGTGTAAGCCGGGGACGAAGCGGCCCAGAGGGCCTGATTTTCAAAATTTCATCGCCTTGACTGTGATTTGGATTACTAAGAATATTTGTTTCAATGGCTTCGCCGTCAGAGCCGCGTCGGAAGTTTCCCGATGTCGTCCCCGCTACGAAGGTGCTCTATGACGGTGCTCGTCCCCGGACGATCCAAGTTCGCACCTGTCGCCTGGTCACGGGTAGCGGTGCGGCGCGTCGTGATCACGTCTTTACGCAGGGCATCATCCGCATCGGTAGCGCACCCGACAACGACCTGGTCTTGCCGGACGAGACGGTCTCGCGCGAGCACTGTCGCATCGTGCAGGAGGAGAGCGGCTATCTGCTTGTCGATCGCTCCTCGACGAACGGCACGTCGCTAAACGGCGTCCGGGTGCGCGAGGCGTATCTGCACAACGGCTGCACCATCGGCCTGGGGCAGAGCGAGATCGGCTTCTTCACCGCCCAGGAAAAAGTCGAGATCGTCCCGTCGCCAAAGACGCGCCTGGGCGACATCATCGGCAAGAACGTCAAGATGCGCGAGCTGTACGCGGTGATCGAAAAGATCGCCCCCAGCAGCGCCACCGTGATCATCGAAGGCGAGACCGGCACCGGCAAAGAAGTCGTGGCCCAGACCATCCACCGCCTGTCGCCGCGGGCCCAGCACACGATGATGGTGTTCGACTGCGGCGCCGTGCCCAAGAACCTGATCGAGTCCGAGCTCTTCGGGCACGAAAAAGGCAGCTTCACCGGCGCCATCATGACGCGCCAGGGCCTGTTCGAGATGGCGCACGGCAGCACGCTGTTTCTCGACGAACTTGGCGAGTTGCCGTCGGAGCTGCAGCCGAAGCTCTTGCGCTCGCTGGAGCAGCGCGAGATCCGCCGGGTCGGCGCGACGCGATCGCTGAAGGTCGATGTGCGCATCATCGCCGCCACCAATCGCCAGCTCGAAGAAGAAGTGCGCAGTGGTCGCTTTCGTCAGGATCTGTTCTATCGCTTGTCAGTCGTCCGGCTGTACCTGCCGCCGCTGCGCGAGCGCATCGATGACATCCCGCTTCTCGTCGAATCGTTCCTTCAGGATCACGCCTACAACCGCCTGCCCGACGGCAGCCGCAAGGTGACGCGGGTGTCGGGCGAGGCGATGGATCTTCTGCTGTCGTACAGCTGGCCGGGCAACGTCCGCGAGCTGATCAACGCGGTCGAGCGAGCCGTCAGCTTTGCCACGCACGAGACCATCCTGCCGGAGAACCTGCCCGACAGCATGCGCGGCGGCGATGCGGCGCGCGATCGCAGCGGACCGCAGAGCACGGCGGGCGAGCGCATCCGTCCCCGTAGTGGCAGCCATCCCTCGGTGGCCGAGCCGTCGCGCAGCAGCGAAGCCGGCCCGCGGCCATCCTCGCCCGCGATACCGGTACTGAGCAGCGGCACGGCCACGCCACCGCAGACCGATCTGCCATTTAAGGACGCCAAAGAGCTGTGGGTGGCGGCCTTTGAGCGCGAGTACATCGTGGCGCTCTTGCGCAAGAACCGCGGCAACATCTCGCACGCCTCGCGCGAGGCCGAGATCGATCGCAAGTACTTCCGCAAGCTGATGCGCAAGTACGACATCGAAGGCCATCGCGACGAGCCGCTGGACGAAGAGGAATAGCGGGGGCGCCGCGCGGCTGCGCGCGGGTGGCTAGCGCTTCTTGGTGTCGGCGAGCTCGGCTTCGACCTTGGCGAGCTTGACGCGCGTGTGCTCAAGCTCTTGCTGCAGCTCGGCGATGCGCATCAGGGCTGGCTTCAGTGCGGCAGCCAGCTGCGCTTCGCGCGCTTCCCGTTGCTTGAGCTGATCGGCCATGCGCTCGACATCTTTGCGCAGCGCCTGCTCGGCCTGCAGGCGAGCGGTCTCGCGCTCTTCAAGCTCCAGCGCCCGGCTCTTATTGCGCTCGGACTGCTTCTGCGAATCGGCGAGCTGCTGCCGCAGCGCATCGACATCGGGCGGAGCATCGCTCTTGGTGGCGAGGCGCTCGCGCAGCTCACGCCCCAGCTCATCGATGCGACCTAGCAGCGTCGCTTTCTCGGCCTTGAGCTCTTCGTAGAGCTTGCCGAGGCGCTCGGCTTCGTGACGGAAGTCGTCGCGCTCGGCCTTGGCGCGATCTTCGGCGTTCTGCGCCGTCCCGACTTCCGAACGCAGCGCCGCCTGCTCTTCGATGAGTCGTCGGATCTGCGTCCGCGCTTCGAAGAGGTTATCGAGCGTGGTGGTGACGATCGAGGCGTCGGCTTCGACCTCATCGGGCGTGTTGTCGACGAACAGCTGCATCAGCAGTCCACCACAGCGCACGATGTCTTGGTGACGCAGCGGCTCCTTCTTGATCGCCCGGCCGTTGAGCAGGGTGCCGTAGCTGGAGCCGAGATCCTCGATCTCATACATGCCATCGGGCAGGCGTCGTAGCGCAGCGTGATGGCGAGACGTACGACGGTCTTCGCTGCGCACGGAGTTGTCTTTGGCTCGACCGATGCGTAGCTGCTGACTGCCTAGCCGCAAGTCTAGGATCAGCCCCTCCTCAGTCGAGATCGAGAGACGCGCGGGCATAGGGGCATGATAGCGTGAAACCCAACCTTCTCGCACCTGGAGATATCGCTTGCGAATCCTGCGGATAGACCACATCGCCCTTGCGACCCCCGACATTGACTCCGCCTTGCCGCTGTGGCTAGACGTGCTGGGGCTTTCGGCAGGGCCGCGCGAATATGTGCCGACTCAGCTCACGGAGGCGGCGTTTGTGCTCACACCTGCGCAGGGCGAGGCCTGCATCGAGCTCATTGCCCCTAAGCCCCGCGGCGAAAATGCCGGACTCGAAAAATTCTTAGAGAAGCGGGGCGGTCTGCATCACATCGCCTTCGCAGTCGACGATCTGGCCGGCGCACTGGTCGAGCTAGCCGGCCGCGGCGTTCCGCTCATCGATCACCAGCCACGCCCCGGTGCGCGTGGGCATCAGGTCGCCTTCCTGCATCCCAAGGCGATGGGCGGTGTGCTGGTGGAGCTCGTTTCTGGCGGCCACGTTTAGCTGCCGAGAGCGGAGAAGTTTGCGTAACATACAGCTGTGCAAAAAGGTTCGGGGACCGGCAAGGGGGGGGCGGGGGCCAAAGAACCCCAAGCCAAGGCCGGCACTCCCATCGGCAGCGGGGCGGGGATCCTCTCTGAGCCGACGCAGCAGCTGGATGCCGCGCGGATCCAACAGCGCGATCCGCCGGCGGCGCAAGACAGCGTTCTCGATGTAGACGATGTCTGGGAAGATCTCGCCTCCGAAGACAGCGATGGCGAGGTCGAGGCCCTGTCGGACGACGACGTATCGCTTGACGAAGCGTCGGCGGTTCACGATGTCAGCGAAGTGCTGTCGGACGAGCCCGATGACGCGCACCCGCCTGAGGATGCGGGTGCGATCCACTCCGACATCGATGACCAGCCGACCGGTGATGCCCGGGTCGTGGCGCCGGCGCCGGCGCAGGAGCTGAGCAGCCGACTGGATGTCAGCGATGACGTCATCGAAGAGCTGAGTTTTCCCAAGCACCTGGCCGCTTCATCGGCGGGGCTGCAGCCGCTGAGCGATCCGCTGTTCGACAACGTGCCGACCCAGCAGGCCTCAGAAGAGCTGCGAGCAGCCCTGCTCAAGCGTGGATTGCCTGCCG
>DAORCZ010000023.1:0-19437 GCA_035345735.1 Pseudomonadota bacterium
GGCAGCGACATTGGAGCGACGATTGACGTCGTCGCGGTCACTCCGGATTTGGACGACAAGCCGGTGCGCAAGTCCCAAAGTTTCACCCGGGACTTGCTGCGCTTGGCGGAGCCGCTCAACCACGTCGGTATCGCGTAACTGTTCGCCCCACCCCACCTTGGCGGTCTCGAATCGGTGGCCTGGGGCTAGGGTGTTGAGCTGAAGCTACTCAAGCGGGTTGGCGGCCCAGACCGTGGCTCCATCGAATGGCTGCGGATCGACGGCGATAAAGCGGAGCTCGGATGTATAGGAATCACCGCTGGCGTCGCGCAGCCACAGTCCGGACGAATCCGGAAGCATCTCGGAAAAGGAGATGTGGGGGGCCTGACGCGCGAAGCGAACCAGCATCTCGACTGATAGCTCCGATCGGAAGTCGACATAGATCGGCTTTACTTCTTTGGGAGACCGCATAAAGACGCGCTCTGGAATCTGCAATGACTCTCGCCAGGCTTGCACTGCAGCCAGGCGTCCGCTGCGCTGGTTCAAAAAAGGCAGCTCTGTGATTCGCCAGTTCGCACGCTGCACCAGCAGAGGTCCCAGATAGCGCCGGGCACCCGTCGCCAAGCCATCGGATAGCGAGAACTCCACAGCCGCTCGCAGCTTGATGCGCCGCTCGAACACGCTCAGCAGATCTAGCTCAAGGCCGGTCTGATGCGATACGGCAGCCAGCCGGTGCCCCCTGCTGACCACGTCAAAGTCGGCGGCCCGCAGTACCTCCTGCTCTGAGCGTTCCGAGACATAGGACTGTCCGATATCGAGGTGAAGGTGGCGCGCCGCGAGTCGTGCGTCTTGCGTCGAACGCGCGAAGTCCTCCCAGGGAATCGGGCTGACCAGTGGAAGCGGAAAGTCGGTACGCCACTCCGCGGCGAGCTCGTCGCGTACCGGACACAGCGACAGCACGGAAAGCGTGGTGAACGGGGTGACCCCTGGGTGCAGCTCGGCGAGGATCGGCAGCCCCTCTCCGCGCAGCATTGCCTCGGCATTCGGCGCCTGCCACATCAGATCCGGGGCGTGGTGCCGGGCGCCGGGCCAGCCGGGACAGGGCGCTTGCAGATGTTGCCCGACGAAGGAATCGGCGGTCTCCAGATCCAAGTGCTGCGTACGCGAGTCTCCCTGCGCCAGGCTCCACAGTCGGCTCATGGACTGGCGCAAGGCTTCCGCGACGACCCCAACGGAGGGAGGCCGGCCATCGAACAGCGGCGCGGTGTGCACCCAGAACTGCTGAAGACCCAACGGCCGTGATCCCAGCTTCACGAACTCCTGCCGCAGCGCCTGCGCGAGGTGCGTCGCGATCGAGAACGTATACCAGCGCGCGATACGCAGCAGGATCCGTAGCGCGGGCGCGACGTGCGCGATGGGTGCCGTGCCCAGATCGAGCGTGATTGCGCGCCGACACTCCTCGAAGATCAAGCCACGTCCGGCGTAAGTGCGACCGCCGCTACGCCACGCCCCGACCCCGGTTCTGGTCTCGAACTCCGATTCCAGCTTCTGCAGCGCCTCGATCAGGGCCGTCGGATCGCCGGCAGCACATGTCACCGCTGCGCGATGGTTGCGCAGCGCCTCCAGATCTTCGGATGTCGCGATGGCTCGCCAGTGCCGCTCCGGTTCCAGCGAGACCGCGACCGGGATCTCCCAGCGCAGGATTCCCGCAGCAACCAGCCGTTCGAGCAGCTCCTGCCAGCGTAGCCGTATATCGGGAACGCGGCTCAGCGTATCCAGAAGCTCTGCCGCGGACTGGCCCCTGGCCGCGCTGACTAGGCGCAGTTCGTCCGCGTGTAAGGGAATTGTCCGCTCCGGTCCGATCACCTGTTGTCCGTTGAGACGTAGGTGCCCCGGCAGAGACACTGGCGCTTGCAGCCGTGTTGCGCCGGTCGCAACGGCCCGTGCCAGGGACAAGATCGCCCAGGGTTCAAAAAAGGTTGCACGCGCAGCGATCAGATTGGAACCAGGTAAGTACTGCGGCGCGCCGCCCACGGTGGCCCAGCCAAGTGGACCGAAGAATCCGATGGTGTCGTTCTTGGCGCAGTAGCGCTGCAGGTACTTGCCGACCAGCAGCAGCTTCTGCCGCAGCTTGGCATCCATCGGATCCATTTTGTGACGAATCAGCCAATCGAGTCCGTGCTCGACCGCCGGACGGTTTTGCCAGGCCACGGCTTCTCGAAAACGGGGGTCGGCCGCAATTCGGATGAGCGCCTGTTGCGAATCGGCCGCACGAAATACCTCATCCAGAATTCGAAATGGGAATCCCGCCCCGCGCACAAGTACGTGCGGCCACATCGTCCAGCCGTCACCTAGGTTTGGGCGCACCCGTTCTGACACGCTTGCCCTCACACCGCGAACGCCGTTGAGTATCCGTAGTCGAGGGGAAAGTCGGTCATGACCAGGCCTTCAGCATCGCGCGCGTAGCGCACGCCAGCGCCGGCGAAGGCACCATCATAAATGAAGCTCGATAGCTCGACCCGACTGGGTAGCCACTCGAGGTGCTTCTCATCGACGAAGACCGGGACATCGGCGCGCGGCAGCGAGACATAGCGCTGCGCCACGTAGGCCGAACTGCCGACCGCCTTGTCGACGGCGCGCTGCCAACTCGCAGCGTCCGCGGCGATCCCGACATGGGTGTCCTTACCGTCGAAGGCGCGCTTGATGACCCAGCGACTCGGATCGGTCAGGTAGCGCGCTGCGGGCGAGTGCTGCGGCCGCTCCGTTGCGGCGATCTCGAAGCGGAAGCCATCCGCCGTGCGCTGGCCGCTGTCCAACGTATTGAGCAACGGTAGCGCCCCTTTATCGATGACCAGACCGGCCAGCGGCTTAAGCACCCAGGTATTGCCGATGCGTGCCCGACCAAAGTGCGAAAGCGGACCCCCATGGCGCAGGAGCTCCGGTCTGTCCATAAATGTCGTCCCGACCGTGATGAACATCAGCAAATCGACGTGGTGACCGTTGTCGACGAAACGCAGTAGCCCCCTACGATCTAGCGTCACGTCGCGCTCGGTCACGACCCGCGCATGCAGGCCCTGACGACGGAATGCGTTGCGAACGAACTCGACCTGTTCGAGGACTCGCTTGGGAAAGCCCAGCATAGTCTGCCATTCCTCGCGATGGGCGAGCAGCGCAACCTCGGGATATCTGACAGGTCGTGCGAAGCGGCGTGCGATATTGACCAGCCACGGCGTCGGTCGACGGTGCAGGCGATCGACGTCCCAGCCTAGCCGCTTGATAATCGGGTGGTGGCGCCAGTAATCATCGACGACGTCGGTATAGCCGCAGCTGACGATGATTCCGTTGCCATAGTTAATCTCCGATAGGATGAAACGGTCTTCGAAGAGAAAACCGTCGGGACGAAAATGCGATAGGAATGCAGAGCTCCACACGCCGTCGATCACGTCGATGCAGGACTCGAAGTCACTGTGGAAGGGCAGCTGTTCGAAGATGGCGCCGCGCCGCGCCGCAGCCTCGCGCAGCGCGTTGCGCAGCCTGGTTAGCGCACCGTGAAACGCCGCCGCGATGAAGTCGAGACGTGCGGCGGACAACAGGAAGGGACGCAACGGCCATCCTGTACCTGGCAGCGTTGTGACTCCTTGCTCACGCCAGCGCACATGGAAAAGGGAGGTGTAGTCTCGCACCTCACTGACATGCAGGCGCAGCAGACGATCGAACGCGTTGACCAACTCCCAGTTCTGCGGGAGCAGCTCTTTACTCAAGTGGGCTCGGTTCCTGGATCTGGTCCCTCCGCGAGGTCGAAGGTGCGGAGGGGCCCACTGGCTGCCTGGTCACCGAGCACTTGAGCTGCTCGACAGCCTGTTCCGGAGTCATTCCTTTGATGAAGACGCCGACAAAATCCGAAAAATGGTCTCGCGTCAAAAGAGTCGGACGGCCTTGATCATTCAGCACGACCGCCACGAACGGCTCCTTCATGGCATCGGCGTAGTTCTGCACCGTGACCCACCCGACGATGGGTCGAAAGGCGAGCTTGTCGCCAGCCTTTCCGCTCCAGAAACCAGCCTGAACACCAAGATCCTGCGGGCAAATAGCACTCAGCGTCGGATTCACTACTGTCTTTTGCATGGTACGTTCTTTCTCTTAAGGTTTGCAGAATCGCTTGTTGCGTGTCAAGGGCCTTCGGGAATTCGTTGGCGCACGCCGAGATGTAAAGAGTAAGAGTCTCGAATTTCCGCTGCAGTGCGTCCTGTGGCCAGAAAGAGATCATGCTCCAGGATGGCGCCGCAGTTTAGTGCCCGTAGGAAGAAGTTGAGCAGACCCCTCAGCGTTGCGGCGTCGTCAAAGACGTTGCCAGATACGGCCACCGGCACCGCCTTGCCGGCGGGAAACAGGCGTGCCATGCGCTCGGCGGCAGAGGCGAATCCGTGCAGAAAAAAGGCGTGGCACGCTGCAAACCGGGCCGGCAGCTGCGCCGGATGCAGATCCCATCCCTGATAGAACCCGTTGCGCATGGACTGCTGGATTCGATCATAGGACAACTTCCAGGCGTCGTGGACCTGCTGTTGGCTGCCGATGGGAAGAACGGTCGTTGGACCATCGACGCAGCAGGCTCCTGTTCCCGCGACAGCGGCCTGAATCAGGTGTTTGGCGAACTCGCAAGCCGGATGATCGGCCGCCTGATGCGGCCCTGCGATGTCAGCCGCTGCGCTGTAGTCGTATGCTCCGAAGTGAATGCCGCGACAAAGGCCCGCGGCTGCTGAGAGCAGACCGGGCAAGGGCAACCGTCCTTCGAAATCGAGGATTGCTTGCGGCGACTCGATCATGAGCTCGATGGCGACCCATCCCGGCGGCAGTCCATGGATGCGCTGCATGAGCTCCAGAAGCGCGACCAGTGCTTGCACCTGCTCCGCGTGCATCACCTTGGGTAGCGTGATGGTTAGCTCTGCGGGCAAGCTGCCACCCTCGGTGAGTATCGTCGAGATGAAGAGGTCGAGCGTCCGTGTAGCGCGTACTTTGCCGGACTCGGACAGAGGCTTGATGCGAATTCCGATGGTTGAAGGAAGGAGGCCGTCCCGCTGCGCTCTGACTACTTCACGCGCTGTGCGCACGGCCTGGGTGTCCTCTTCGGCATCGCTGTGCTGCCCGAATCCATCCTCGAAGTCGATGCGGTAGTCTTCGACCGGCTCGCTGCGCAACTTGCGCAGTACTCGCTCATAGAGGATGTCGTGAAACACATCGGGCAGGTCGAGCGCTCGCGCGAAGGCGCGGCTATCAGGGGCATGCTGAGCCATCGCCTGCAAGGCCACCTCGCCAAGGCGGCGCGGCGTCTCGGCACGAAATAGGTGCGCCCCGCCATAGACCGTATGCACCGGCTGGCGGCGGAGCGTCTGTCCCGGATAGCGCAGGTCATGAGTGCGATTGGCAGCAGCTAGGCGTGCCAGGATCGCCGCCGTTGAGTGCTCGGGAAGGCTCATCGGCATGGTGTCGCTCCTTGAGAAAATGCGCGGCGCTGGCGCGGCTCAGCTCTCCGCCCAGATGCGCCGAATCCACCGCTCGACATCATCTGGAGCGGCAGGAATTTCGGCCGACAGGTTGCGATATCCAGACTCTGTCACCACGACGTTGTCTTCGATGCGGACACCGATTCCGCGGTACTTGGCTGGCACCGTCTCATCATCAATCTGAAAGTAAAGACCTGGCTCGATGGTCAGGACCATTCCGGGGCGCAGCTTGCCGTATTTATAGGACTCGGCGCGAGCCTGAGCACAGTCGTGCACGTCAAGGCCCAGCATGTGACTTACGTTGTGCAAGGAGTAGCGCCGAAAGTACTGGTTGTCTTTGTGCAACGCCTCGGCCGCCGGCATGGGAAGGATTCCCAGTTTCTCCAGCCCGTGCGCCAGCACCTTCATCGCCGCGCGATTGGGATCCATAAAGTCGTTGCCTGGCTTCACCTCTTCCATCGCGGTCCGCTGCGCAGCAAACACTAGGCTGTAGATCTCGCGCTGCGCATCAGAGAAGCTGCCACTCGTCGGCAGCACGCGCGTGATATCCGCCGTATACAGTGCCCATCCCTCGACCCCGGCATCCATCAGCAGGAGCTCGTCGGTATGAATCGGCCCGTTGTTTCGACGCCAGTGCAGCGTGCAGGCGTGCGCACCGGAGGCGACCACGGTGTTATAGCCCAGACCGTTGCCTTCCATGCGGGCGCGGGTATAGAACACACCCTCCAGCTCGCGCTCATTCTTCGCTCGCTTGAGACGGCGGATGACGTCTTCGAACCCGCGCTGCGTGGCCGCGATAACCCGCTGCAGCTCGCACAGCTCGTGCTCATCCTTGATTAGGCGCAGCTCCGCCAATGCGGTGGCCAGCTGCGCATCACGCTGCCGCTGCTCGGCATGGTCGGTTGGAAGCCAGCCTTCCATCCGCGGTGAATCGCCGCGCAGGACGCGAAACTTCGCGTGGGCGGTAAGGTACTCCTGCAGCGACTCCTGCAATCTGTCTAGCCCGCGGGAATCCGGGATCTGGTAGCGAGCGGAGCTGCCATCCACACCCAGGCTGGCGCCTTCCCAAATCTCACCTTTTACGCGATCCGTAAAGAACCTGGCGTCGGTCTTGCCGACGTTCGGCTCAACGAAGAGCGTCGGACGATGACCTGCGCCGTCGGGAACCATCAAGAGTACGCAGTCCGGCTCCTGACAGCCGGTCAGATAGTAGAAATTACTCGATGAGCGAAACAGATAAAATTCATCATTGGCGCGCACCTGCAGGTGCCGGTTGGGAATGATCAACAGCTCTCCCGGAAATAGCCGTGAGACAGCCTCCCGACGACGAGCAAAGCAGTCGACACGCTCGACCGGCTCGATGAACTTGGGCTCCATCGGCTGCCAGTGCTTCAGCATGAATGCGAGGAGGTTCGCCGGCGCTTCGGTGTCGTGCGCAGCGGGCTGGACAGCGGGACGGGGCGACGACTTGTTCTCGACGATCATGGCGCCCAATCTATCGTGAGCCTTCGTCCGGCGACAACCTCTATCGCTCACCGACGCGCAGCGCGCTCATCAGGGACGCCTTCTGTTCATCGGTGACGACCACCGCCCAGGACGCCCGGCCCGTGGCGCTAGACAGGTTGACGACGTTCGAAGTTCGGCTGGCGCGCAGCCACATTCCCGACGTTGATTCGTTGTAGAAGTAGAGGCCCAGCACCACCTGGCAGTCGACCGGCTCAGGCCCATCTGGAAAGTAGAGCGGCAGCGTGTCGGCGACCAAGCGCTGCTGACAGATCCATTGCTCGACGCCAAACTCGCGCACTCGGGCCTCCAGCGCCGCCGCGGAGTGCTCATCGCCGAGCAGCACATTGGCACCGCCATATGCGTCAGCGATCTTGAAGACAAGAGCGTCCTTGTCGGCCAGCGCCGAGCTCAGGCGCGACTCATCGAGCATGAAGGTGGGCGGTAGGTACTTCCTGATCGCGGCTTGCTCATCGCTGCTCAGCAAGTGATGGTAGGACGGGTCGCAGAGCACGGCCAAAAAGTGCTTGCTCATCCGTGCCTCGGCTTCGAAGCTGTTGCTGAGCCAGGCGCCGCTCTTCCACAGCGCTTCATAGAACGCGCCGTCGTCGGTCATGTCGTGATACGTGAACATTCGGTGGATCAGGGTCTTGGCGCCCTCCGCCCGATGCAGCCAGCTCGCTGGATAGGTGCGCTCATCATGGAAGCAGACTTCGATTCCGGGCCGACGTTGTTCCAGCGCTTGCCGCAGCAACTCCTGACGCGGATAGCCAAGGCTGCCGTGCGCCACGGTGTCCAGAACGACGACCCGTGCGAGGTCGTGTTGATCACAGATCGCCGCATAGAGCGTGCTCATCTGCTCGATTGGCGACGGGTTGGGTACACCTCCAGGCAGATCGAGCGACTGCGCAAAGAGATCATAATAAGCCTGAAATTCGGCGCCGCCTACGGCCGAGTGGGTGTTGATTTCACAGAAATAATATCCCTGCGCGGTAGGCACTACGTCCATTCGGCCAATTCGAGTATTTCCCTCAAACATATTCTCCCAATTAATGAATTGGGCAAGCCCCGAAGGCAGCCTTAATAGTGATATTAATTGGGATTTGCCATATTTTTCGCAGATATGGCGGGCTATTTTCTGTTGGGCAGATAGAACATTGTGCGTAGCGCAGCTTAGGTCATCAAAATCTGATTTCTTCATAAGCAGAGGAAAGGGAAGTGTCTTGTTCCTGTATAGACGCGCTCCGAAGCCAGCCAGGAACGCCTCCATCTTCTCGCTGGCGCCAGCCGCCACAACACGGTCGCGTGACCGCTGTAGCCGCTGGATGAATCCCTGATTGTAGATAGCAAACATGACTCTCCGCTTGCTCGTGGCCTTGGCCCCTCAGGGACTGCCCTGCTCGCGCCGGAGGGCCTCGTTTCCGTCCGGCAGCTGCGACAAACGCCGTCGCCGCGCCGGTGCGATCAGGAGGTGGGTCCACGCCACGCCGATGCCGAGCGCAGCGCAAATGAGCCACAGCGTGCGTGAGCCGAACCGGCCCATCACGAGTCCGCCGAGCGCCGGTCCGAGCAGCAGCGCGGCTCCCCAGGCCAGCTGAAAACCGCCTTGATAGGTGCCGCGCAGGGAACGCGGTGCTAAATCGGCAATCAACGTTGGCAGGATCGGCGAGAGGACGATCTCGCCCAGCGTCCAGATGACGATCGAGACGATGTAGATCGTCACGCTGCTGCCGAATCCGCAGATGCCAAAACCCACACCAGTGAGCAGCACGCCCACGGACATCGCCAGCGCACGCGGCATGCGGGTAATGTGGCGCAGCACAAACGGCTGCAGCAAGACGATGAGCAGGCCGTTGATCGCAGCCAGCTGCCCATACCGCGACATCGAGATGCCATGCTGACTCATGTCGAGCGGCAGCGATGACGATGACTGCATGAAAATCCATGCCCAGATGAGCTGCGCGACAAACAAGGGAAGGAAGATCGGATCGCGATAGGGCGCGAAGGGACCTCGCGACTGTGTCTCGGTCGGGGGGGTGTGCTCGCCTGCATGCGGCTCACCGCTGGGCCGGGTCTCCGGAATGCGAAGAAGGACGATGATCCCGAATAGTGTCGTCGCTGCAGCATCACCGAAAAATAGCCACATGAAGTCGAAGCGGGCGAGAAATCCGGCCAGCATCGACGATCCGGCAAAACCCAGGTTGATGGCCCAGTAGTGAAGACCGAAGGCGCGCACACGATCCTCCGGCGGAACGAGATCAGCTATCGCAGCTTGCGAGGCCGGACGGCTGAGATCATTGAAAAATCCAAGTACCACGGCACCCGCCGCGATGTACACATACTCGCGCGCCAATCCGAGATAGACCATCGCTGAGGCCGCGCCTAGCAACCCGATGAGCAGCGTCGCCTTGCGTCCGATGCGATCAGCGAGCGTTCCGCCCACCGGACCTGCACAGACGGATCCGACTCCATAAAGCGAGACCACGAGCCCTGCTTCTTCGACGGAAAACTTGCGCTGCTGAGTGAGATATATGGCCAGAAACGTAAAGACAAATCCACCCAAACGATTGATGAGTACGCCTGTCCATAAGTACCAGAAGGGTTGTGGCAGACCGAACCATTTTGACTGCTGTCGCAACATCGGCTTTTTTTATCATGGTTGAGTTCGGCACGCATAGACAAAGGAAGATTTTTTTCTTGCCTTGCCAGGGCCCTCGGTTATTGTGCGCTTGCTAATGTGTTCTTGCTTGTTTTCTTTTTCGTGAACGCAAGAAACCAGTCTGCATGTCCATACAAACCATCACTGAGCACACAAGTTACCTCGCAACCAGAACGCATTTAGCGATGATAGCGCATATTACAAAGTGGACAGGTCCCAAGAGACCCATTTTGCATATCGGAAGTATCGGACAGAGCCCGCAGGGAGCGAATATTCCAATCTTGCCTAAGTATCTAGGAATGCCGAGACGCCGCGACCAACCGGTCCCGGAGGCGAAGCATGTAGACCATTTGGTGAGGCCATGATGACCCAGACTTCGGGAAGTCGCCCGCGCACTCTCTTCGACAAGATCTGGGAGTCCCATCTTGTGCGGGCAGGGACTTCCGAGACGCCGGCACTCCTGTACATCGATCTGCACCTGATTCACGAAGTGACGTCGCCGCAAGCCTTCGCCGTGCTGGCCCAGCGTGGGCTTTCGGTCCGCCGTCCCGACCGCACGGTAGCGATGGCTGATCACTCGATCCCGACCACGCCGCGCGATCCCGGCGGGCGCGTGCGCTTCTCTGATTCCGAAGCTGCGGCGCAGGTGGCCAAGCTGGAGGAAAACTGCCAGACGTTCGGCATCGAGCTCTACGGTCCGGAGAGTCTGCAGCAGGGGATTGTGCACGTGGTCGGTCCCGAGCAGGGCTACACTTGGCCGGGGATGACCGTGGTCTGCGGCGACAGCCACACCTCCACTCACGGCGCGTTTGGTGCGCTGGCCTTCGGGATCGGAACCACCGAGGTGAGCCATGTGCTGGCCACCCAATGCCTGCTGCAGCGACGACCAAAGACGATGGCCATTCGCGTTCGCGGCCAGCTTGGCCCCAGCGTCACCGCCAAAGATCTGATCCTGGCCATCATCAGCAAGATCGGCGTCGGCGGCGGTACAGAGCACGTGATCGAATACATCGGCGGGGCGGTGCAAGCGCTCTCCATGGAGGAGCGCATGACCATCTGCAACATGTCGATCGAAGCCGGCGCACGCGCCGGGCTCATCGCTCCGGATGAAGTGACCTTCGCCTGGCTGAAAGGGCGACCGCGAGCCCCCGGAGATGCGGACTGGCCGCGCATGCTCGAGCACTGGCAGCAGCTGACCTCGGACTTCGCAGCGCAGTATGACCGCGAGGTCGAGATCGACGCCAGCCAGATCGCTCCCATGATCACCTGGGGGACGAACCCCGGCAGCGGAATTCCCATTGATGGCCGGGTGCCTGAGGGCGGTGGCCACGCGACTCACGAGCGCTCCCTGCAGTACATGGGCTTGCGCGCCGGACAGCCGCTTATCGGCCAGCCCATCGACGTCGTTTTCCTGGGCAGTTGTACCAACTCGCGGCTGTCGGATCTGCGTTCTGCCGCCAAGGTCATCAAGGGGCGCCAGATCGCAGATGGCGTCCGCATGCTAGTGGTCCCCGGATCGCGTCAGGTACAGCGCGCCGCCGAATCCGAAGGGCTCGATCGAATCTTCCGTGAGGCGGGAGCCGAGTGGCGCGAGCCCGGCTGCTCCATGTGCATCGCGATGAACGGCGATCAGCTGCGTCCGGGACAGTACGCGGTTAGCACCAGCAACCGCAACTTCGAAGGCCGACAGGGCGCCGGGGGGAGGACCTTCCTGGCAAGCCCGCTGACCGCTGCTGCCGCCGCTGTCACCGGCCGTCTGACGGACGTACGCGAGCTGTGCCGACCTGAATAGAAAAAGGGAGTCGCCATGCAACCTCTGCGACGATTCTGCGAGCGAACCGTAGTCCTGCCCATCAACAACATCGATACGGACCAGATCATCCCGGCGCGGTTCTTGAAAGTGACAACGCGCAGCGGGCTCGGACGCTGGGCTTTCGCCGACTGGCGATATGATGCGCAGAGCCAACCGCGGCCCGACTTCGTGCTCAACCGCCCCGATGCAAAGGGCTGCCGCATTCTTGTGGCCGGCGATAACTTCGGCTGCGGTTCTTCACGTGAGCACGCACCGTGGGCCCTGCTCGACTTTGGTTTTCGCGCCGTGATTAGCACCTCGATCGCCGATATCTTCACGAATAATGCGCTGAAGAATCGACTGGTGCCCATCGTCCTGCCCGCGCCGATTCATCGCTATCTGCTTGACCATCCGGGGCTAGCGCTAACCGTCGATCTCGAGCAAACAGAACTTGAGGTACCAGGTCGAGAGAAGGTCAAGTTCCCAATGGATCCCTTTGTCCGTTATTGTCTGATGAATGGGCTCGATGAGCTGAGCTTCCTCACGAGTGCAGAAGCCGACGTTCTGGCCTATGAGTCATCACCCGCCATGATTCCCGCGAAGGTCCGTCCATGAGCGGAGTTTCAGCGACCATCGCAGTGCTGCCAGGCGACGGTATCGGGCCGGAGGTCACGGCCCAGGCGACCGCTGTGCTGCGCGTGGTCGGCCAGCGTTTCGGACACCGTTTCGACTTGCAGGATGCTTTGCTCGGCGGCTGCGCTATCGATGCCGTCGGGACCGCGCTCCCCGACGACACGTTGGCACTTTGCCGCGCCGCGGACGCGGTCCTACTGGGTGCGGTGGGCGGTCCTAAGTGGGACCAGCAGCGGGCTCGCGTCCGCCCGGAGCAGGGGCTTTTGGGATTGCGCAAGGCGCTCGGGCTATACGCCAACTTGCGGCCCATCAACCTACATCCCGCGCTGCTCGCTGCTTCGACGTTGAAGCCTGAAGTTCTGACGGGTGTCAACCTGCTCATCGTTCGCGAGCTGATCGGCGGGATTTACTTCGGCGAGAAACAGCGCACTGCGGATCGGGCCAGCGATCTCTGCGTTTACACCACGGCCGAGATCGAAAATATCGCGCGAGTCGCCGCCCGGCAGGCACGACAGCGGCGGCGCAAACTGACGTCGGTCGACAAGGCCAATGTGCTCGAGACCTCGCGGCTGTGGCGAGAGGTCGTCGAGCGCGTGGTGGCGCAGGAATTTCCCGACGTCACACTCGAGCACCAGCTAGTTGACGCATGTGCCATGCATCTGATCCGCCGCCCCGCAGACTTTGACGTTATCGTGACCGAGAACATGTTCGGCGACATCCTGAGCGATGAGGCGGCGATGCTCGCCGGCTCGATGGGCATGCTGCCTTCGGCGTCGCTAGGCAACGAAGAGGCGGGCCGGCGACCCGGCCTTTACGAGCCGATTCACGGCTCGGCGCCAGACATCGCGGGACAAGGCGTGGCCAATCCCTATGGCACGATCCTCAGCGCGGCGTTGCTGCTGCGCTACTCCCTTGGGCTCGAGGGAGAGGCTGCGGCTGTCGAGTCTGCCGTGGCGCGCGCAATCGGCGATGGGCTGTGGACGCGCGATATCGCGAGCGGCGGCGCTCCTGCATTCAGTACGCAAGCCATTGGCAGCGCAGTGACGGCGGCGTTGCAGCGAGGGTGAGAAAGGTGCTCGCGCATCCACGGCTCATCTCTTCATCCATAGGCGCATTGACACGGGTGCTGCTTGCCTTTCCCCGCTACGTGTTTCAGCATGCCGATCACTATCAGATTCACGCAGATCTGCTGCGCAAGCTGCCGAGTACGACGCAGCTTGTCTTGCTTGTCCATGTCAGCATGCGTCCGAACCTCGAGTCGCTGCTCCATCGGTTGGAACTCAGCGGACGCACGACGCTGATCGAAGTTCCGGAGTCTATCAATTTCTCCGTGTGGATGACCGACATGGGGGTGATCACGCAGGAGCAGGGAGTCGGGCCAGAAGTTCTGGCAGAGCCGGTGGCTGTGACACGGGTCAACGACGCGATGTTGGCCGGACTCATCTCCACGCACATCGACATCAGTCGCAGTCCGCAGCCGCTGTACTTCGAAGGGGGCAACATCCTGGTTGGGGACGACTTCTGGTTGCTCGGCGCCGACAACGTCGATCACTCCCTGCACCTAGGACTCATCGAACCGCACTCACAAGAGGATCTCGCCGCACAGGCGAGGCACTCTTTCTGTGCAGCCCTCGAGACATCGCGTCAGCTGCACCTGATTCAGTCGACGCTCGAGGTGCCCCGGCAGTTCGAGCGGCCTTTCATACATCAGGGCGAGGTGTGGACCGAGATTTTCTACGCCGGCAACCGCTATCGGACCGTTCAGCCGATCTTTCACATTGATATGTTTCTGACGCTGGCCGGGCGCGACGCCGACCAGCGCAACATCATCCTGGTCGGCGACTCGGCTCTGGCGGCGGAGATCTTGGGCGAGCCGTTATTGGAGCAGGCGATGGCATCGCACTATGACGACATCGCGGGGACGCTCTCTCGTGCCGGATTCTCAGTGATCCGTACTCCGCTGCCGCTAGTTCATCAGGACGATCCGGAGACCCGGACGAGAAAGTGGTACTTCGCCAGCTCCAACAATGCCCTGGTGCAAATCGTCGGCGCGCAGAAGCAGGTCTGGCTTCCGACATACGGTCACGGACGTTTTGCCCACCTCTCAGCGACGGATGCCGTGAACCGACGAATCTGGGAAGACCTGAACTTCATGGTCACCCACCTGACCGACTGCCACCCGCTGGCCTACAACCTGGGTGGCGTCCGCTGCATGACCCAGTATCTGGCAAGGCGTGCGACCGCTTCGGCCTTCATGGATCCATCGTCCTCAGGGATGGAATCCTAGCAAGCTGCCCGGCGATGACGCGGGGTTAAGCGAGTGCGGTGCTTACCGGAGAGTTGGACACAGGCTCCGAAACGACCTTATCGATCCGGCATGCCTGCGCACACATCGTTCTCGACTAGGTGGCAGCAGATGCGGGCGCTGTACGAGCGGGTGATGCAGACCGCGGACCTTCTGGAGAGCGCCGTGCTGCGCGCCCAGCTGGCAAAAAAGGAACACGTCATCGCCCAACTTTCTGAGGAACTCATCGACGCAACAAAAGAGGCGGGGCCCCCTTGAACGGGGACAGGGTGGCCCCGAATCTCCGCGACACGGTCGTGGACTTTGTCCGCTACTTGCTGGCCGCACTGAGTCGCCGTTTGTGCAACTTATCGCCTGGCTCGGCATCTCTCGTCAGAAGTTTTCTGACTGGCGTCGCGGCTGCGGCAAGATCGACGAGCACAATGCCTGGATTCCGCGCGACCACTGGCTGCTGCCCAAAGAAGAGCAGACCCTCGTCGCCTTTCACGATCAACATCCGCTGGAAGGGCATCGGCGGCTCACTTTCATGATGATCGACCAGGACCTGGTAGGGTGCACTCCCTCGTCGGTGTATTGCATGCTATCGGTGGCCGGGGGGCTTGAATCGTTTCGGCAAAAAGCGCAGAAAAGAGGAACCTGGGTTCGTGCAGCCGCTGCGACCGCAAGAGTACTGAACGTGGATATTGCGCACCCGAATCTGTGCAGCACCTTCTACTGCATGTGCTCGACTCTCGACGGAGCCAGTGGAGCCATCTTGCACTTCGAGCTCCGTGAAGCGCGGTGATGTTGTCCCCGTAGAAGCGCTGCAGGGCGAAGTTCAGGACGACGACGGGCTGGGTGGGAAATCTGGCGGTAGCGTCGGTGTTGAGGCTAGCGAAGGCGAAGCCGGGGAGCGAAGTGCTGGCGAGCGACGTGACGGCGACGACGTTCGCGGCAATGGCACCGGCGGGCTGCGGGGGACGGCTGGCGTCGCGATGGAGGTCGGTGCTGGCGCTGGGGTTCAGCGTATCGCCGTCGAATAGGCGGGCCCAGGCGGTACGGTACTGCGCGAGGTAGAGACGCTGCGTGCTGATCAGCGCGGTCGTTGCGTGGTCGGCGTTGAACACCTGCAGCTTGGCGTCCGGCATCGGTGGGCAACGCTGCGTTAGGCCAGTGGTGAAGGCGCAGACTTCTTTGCAGGACAGGGCCAGGAAGGGCAAGGTCAGCTCACCGGCTTGCTTGACCAGACCGCGGTCGTCGCACTGGCCGGGCTCGGGGGGCCAGCACTGTGACAGCGCTGCTCATGCCTGAACCGTCAGCTCGGAGGATGAATGGGCCGGGGCGGGCATCAGGCCGCCCCCCCAGGCGCTGCGTAGTGTTTGGTCATCGCGTCGCTTACGCGTCTGCGGCCAACCCTTTTCTTCTATCGGTCGAGCTCATCGCGGTCGCGATCTGGACATCAGACAGCCAAGCACTCATTCGTCAGCCTTTTCCACTTAGGCTGCCGAGGCGGCCAAGGTTCTGCTTCTTACTCTAAGGCCCACTTAGGAAGCGCTGATATACGGGGATGGCGTTGCAGCCGTAGACGGACTGCGACAGCAGGTTGGTCAGGTCGCCGGTGGCGCCGTCATTGAGCACGACGACCGTCGCTCCGTGGTTGTAATGACGGCCAAGATACTCGGCCATGGGCCGAACGGTCAGGGCGTAGAGGGGCGCTCCCTCGGTGCTGGCCCAGTGGGGGCTCCCGTTTGCTTGCAGGGGCCCATACAGCACATCGAAGTTGTCGGTGAGCGAGTTCACGGGATACGTGGTCCAGCCCGGGCGGCTGGAAGCGACGAAGGCGATCTCGATCGGCGCGTTGAGGAAGTAGTACGGCTTGTCGGTCGGTGCTCCGCCCGCGGCAGCGATGTGCGTGTAGAGCCGGTTCGTGGGAATCCCACTCCCGGCAAACGCCGTGGCCCACGACGCCACCCATTTCTGGTTCACCGCGGCTGCTGCGGCGGCAAGATCGGGCGGCGGATTGGCGGCGGAGTAACCCAAGGCAGTAAACGAGCAATAGCCAAGGCGCACCTTGGGCTCGCCGGCCTTGGCCATAAAGTTTCCCATCTCTGGATCGACCGAGTCGATGTCGGTGTAGTTGTCGAGCGAGGGCTCGGACGTGACGGTCACTCCCGAGAACAGCTGCGACTTCCCAGCGGCGGCCAGCGTATCGAGCTCGGTCTTTACGGCGCTGCCGATAAGCCTGCCGAGGCGCGACACTTCGGACTGGATCTTCGCGCTCAGGTAGCACATGTGCGGCGCGAGCTCGACCGGCGTGCCGTGGTTCACATAGCGGTGGCGGTTGGGAGTCCCCTGCCAGTCGCTCCACTCGACGTTGGCGGTGTTGTTCGGGTGATAGCTCGGGTCGCTCGGCGCGAAATAATTGAATAGATCGGGCCGCGTGTCCCAAAAGTAGTGCGTCTCTAGCGAGAGATGCACGGCGATGTTGCGCTCGCGCGCGACCTGGAAGGACTGCTGAATGATGTGGGCGGTCTTGCCCGGGTACTGGCCCTCCATGGCCCAAATGGGAACGGCATAGTGGAAGCCGAGCTGGCGTGTCTTGCCGTTGCCCGTGGCGCCGATCCGGGAGATCAAGCCAGCGACGCCGGCATCGATCACGGCGTGGATCTGGGCGGGGTCTCCCGCGCCATCGCCGGTGCTGTTGTCGAATAAGCCCGGAAACTGCAATACGAAGTCCAGATACTGAGGTTCATCGGTCGTCTGGATTCCGCTGCCATCCCCGCCAGGTTCACACTGCGCCATCGGCGGGCCGCATCCGGCCGTGACCGAGAGAGCGGTGACCGAGAAAAAGGCGAGAAGTCGGAATCGCTTCAAGTTCATGGGAGTCCCTTTTCTAGGGGGCGGCGATGGACGGGAATGGCGGCGGCCTGATCCGGCGGCCCAGAGCCCTACTTGGCTGACCATGACATCCGGCGGCCGGGTGGCGCAAGACCAGCACGGCGTCGACGATGTCGCTGGTGGTGATCAGCGTCATGCCGGTGTAGACCGGCGCGGTGCGACCGCGGTCGCGCAAAGGCGCTCCCCTGCTGACCCGCCAGGGAGCGCAAGGGTTCGCCGCGTAGAAGCTTGTAAGCCTGCAGCGGGAGCACCTATCCCATGAATGTTGCTGGAGGAGCGCCTCGGCTTGGGCTCGGCTTCCCCGCGGCACAGTCCGATTTGCAGGGGCCGTCGTACCTGTGCGAGGCTCACTCTGAAGGAGCGTGGGCGATGAATACTGCAGTGGCGATTAATACAAGTCCCCCGGAGCCCGCGAGCGATGGTCACGATCGCGTGCCATTTTTTGCGTGGACCTCGTTCCTCGCAGTCTGCTCGGCCGTGATCGGGGTTCAGTGGGATATTGCGTGGCACCGCTCGGTTGGCCGCGACACCTTCTTTTCGCCGCCGCACCTGGCCATCTATTTGGGAGGCGTGCTCTCGGGTCTGGCCTGTGGCTATTTGATCCTGAGCACGACCTTTTCGCGGTCGGCCGCGGCGCAGCGAGCGCGCGATTCGGCGGTGGGAATCTGGGGCTTCCATGGACCGCTCGGCGCCTTCCTTTCGGCCTGGGGCGGGCTGGCCATGCTGGCTTCGGCGCCCTTTGACAACTGGTGGCACAACACCTATGGGCTCGACGTCACCATCCTCAGCCCTCCCCATACGGTCCTGGTGCTTGGGATCGTGGGCGTGGAGCTTGGCGGGGCACTGCTGCTGACGGGAGCCCGCAACCAGGCCAGCGGGACCGCGCGCCGCATACTGGCCGCCCTGTTTCTGGCCATCGGCGGTCTTGTGCTGGTGGGCTTGTTGACCTTTGAGATGGAGTTCACTGGACGCGTCTTGCAGCATGGTGCGGCCTTCTATCGTGCGGTGGCCGTCGTGGCGCCCCTGGTCCTGCTGGGGATGGGCCGGGCCTCCGGTCAGCGCTTCGGTGCCACGCTGACGGCCGCGGTCTATTCCGCCATCCTCCTTTTGCTGCTCTGGATCTTTCCGCTTGTCCACACCACTCCCAAGCTCGGGCCGGTCTATTTTCCGACGACTCATCTTGTGCCCGAGGGCTTCCCCCTCTTGCTCATCGCGCCGGCGCTGGCGATGGATCTGGTGCAACCGGCCCTCTCGGCACAGACGCCGTGGCGGCAAGCGGCGGTACTCGGGCTCTTGTTTCTAGGGAGCCTGCTTTTGGCGCAGTGGCCGATGGCGGATTTCTTGATGTCGCCCGCGGCGCGCAACTGGGTCTTTGGCTCGCACTACCAGAGCTATGATGCCCAGCCGCACTGGACCAGCGTTCTGAACATCTACACGGTGACCGAACCGACTCAGGCGGCCTTCTACTTCCGGCTCGCGGGGGCCTATGCCACGGCCGTGGTCAGCGCGCGCTTAGGACTCAGCTGGGCGGCGTTCCTGCGCCAGCTGCGGAGGTAATGATGAAGCGCAGACACCTTCTCTTGTTGGTGGTCTTGCTACTGAGCGTGCCTCTCTCTGCGCGTGGGCATGTCGGCAGTCCCGATGTCTTCTATGAAGGCAGCGCCGGACCCTACAAGCTGTTTGTGACCATCCGCCCGCCCGAGGTCATTCCCGGGGTCGCCGACGTGGTGGTGCGTTCGGCGACTGACGAGATTACGCAACTGCGCATCGTCCCCATGCCGCTGGTCGGGGCGGGCGCCCGCTTTGCTCCAACGCCGGATGTGGCCGTGCGCTCGCGCCAGGACGCACAGATGTTTAACGGCCACCTGTGGATGATGACGGCCGGAACCTGGCAGATCCGCATCCTCGTGGATGGGGCACGGGGCGCCGCCACGCTCGCAGTGCCGGTGCCCGCCCTGCCGCAGCGAACCGCGGGCATGCAGACGATGCTGGCGCTGATGCTGGGCGTGTTTCTACTCTTCCTGGTGTTCGGCATGGTCAGCATTGTCGGCGCTTGGGCGGGACAGGCGCAGCTTCCCCCTGGGGAGGGGCTGGCGGCGGCGGGACAAAAACGGGCGCGGAGGGCGATGGCGATGGCTGCGATCGTCGTTCTGCTCGTGGTCAGCGGACTCGGGTTCTGGTGGCACAA
>DAORCZ010000023.1:19537-22589 GCA_035345735.1 Pseudomonadota bacterium
TGGCTGCGATCGTCGTTCTGCTCGTGGTCAGCGGACTCGGGTTCTGGTGGCACAAGGAAGCCGTCAAGTATGACGCCCATGTCTATCGGCCCCTCGGAATGACCGCCAAACAGGAAAACGGCCACTTGCGCCTCTTTCTATCCGAGCCCGGCTGGCAGGACCGCAACCTCGATGATCTGCTGCCGGACCATGACCACCTGATGCACCTTTTCATCGTGTCCAGGCCGGGGATGGAGCGGATTTTTCACCTCCACCCCGTCCGTGAAGGCGCCGGCGTGTTCGGTATGGACCTGCCACCGCTCGCCGCCGGGAAGTATTCCCTTTTCGCCGACATCGTGCATGCCACCGGGCTCCCTGAGACGCTCGTCGCCGAGCTGGATCTGCCCGCGGCGATACCAGGCACTCCGCTTTCCGGCGATGATGCGGCGGGCAGCGGTCTACCTCTTTCGGCAGCGCAGCCCACGCGCACCGTTTCACCGCTTCCCGGGGACCGTCCGCCGCAAGCCGGCCCGGGCGGTCCGCAGATGGTGTGGCTGCGCGACTCAACCGCATATCGGGCGCGGGTTCCCTATTGGTTTCGCTTCCGGATCGAAGATGAGCCGGGCCACCCCGCGGAAGATCTGGAGCTCTACATGGGAATGCTCGGCCATGCGGCCTTCATCAAGAGTGATGGCAGCATCTTTGCGCACATCCATCCGTCCGGCTCTGTGTCGATGGCCTCGCTCTCCCTGACAGAGCCCGCGGCGGCGGCCCACCACATGCATCACCAGGCGGCTGCGCTGCCATCGGAAGTCAGCTTCCCTTTCGGCTTCCCACAGCCGGGCGAGTACCGGATCTTCATCCAGATCAAGAGGCGTTCAGCCGTCGCCACCGGCATTTTCGATATTCACGTTGAGCCGCCGGGCTGAGCCCTCTTCAGCCGACCCATCACGAGCCGCGTCGGGGATGCGTCCAGGGCCCCCGGGCCCGACAACAACGGAACGCCTCGCCCCCCCATCCGGCCGCGCGAATGGCCTACGAACGCCGACGGCGGGGACCCGGCGCATCGGTACTCAGCAGAAAACGAAGCCGCGCATGCGCTTGACGTTCGATCACCTAGCAGCACAGCCCCTGGCACCCATCGCCAGCGAGGCAGCGGTCGGTTGAGCACGAGCAGCCGCGGCTACTGCACTGCAGCTGACACCAGACCTCGCCGGAAGCCACCTTGGGGTTGGGTTGGTGGTGTCTTCGTCATGCCCAGGTAGCCGCCAGCTCTCTTCCGGGCGGCCGGCGGCGAACTCAGGCCTTGTTGGGGACTGGCGCAGCGCGCAGTGATGTGACGCGGGCTCGCGCTTCGTCCTCGGTGGCGACAAACTGCATGTCCGCCTTTGATCGTCCGAGGATGCGGGCAGCCCCCGTCACCATCAGCGCCGCGGTACGGATGAGCATGCTGGCGCCGAAGCAGATGGTGGCCAGCGGGACCCTACCGCTCGAATTCTCGGCCGCATACTTGCGGGAGTTCGGGTTGCTCAGGCCGGCCTCCGACAGGTCGATGAGCAAGTACATCCGCGTCATGTGCTCGCCGAACTCAGCAAAGATCGCGTTCTGTCGCTCGAACTCCTCGGGGCTCGCGCCACCGACGTACTTGAGCAGGACAATGTCTTCTTCAACCCGAATGGAGTGGAGTCCAAACTGATATGCGCCCCGCATTCACTAAAAAGCATAGCGTTCAGGACAGAGTGGGCAACCCCAGGACCGCAGTTTTGCGCAGATGTGGAACTGGCCCCACTTTAGTAGACTCGGACCTTGCGCCGACAGAGCCACAGGAATCGCTGCAGCTGCGCAAAGAAAACTGTGCGCTGAAAATGGAGCGCGTGCTGTTAAGTTTCGCGACAAGTGATCGGTTGCTCCCTCTGGGCAGGCGCAAGATCGACACCACCGACCGCAAGCTGTGCCTTGGGGCGCTGCAGACGGCGCTGCAAAATCGGTAGGAGCCGCCTGGCCCCGTGCATCACAAAGGCCGTAGCCGTCAGTACACCAGCGGCGACTACCAGGCCGCGCTGCGCGCCGTCGGTTTCTTGGGGCATGAACCGAAGGGGGAACTGCTGAGACAACGCCGTGGCCGAGAGCCCATTTGCGGCCCTCAAACAGGAGCTATGCCACCGTCTGCGCTTTGCCTCACAAGACGAAGCCCAGCGAGTGCTCTTTGAGTACATCGAGATCTTCTACAACCGACAGAGACTCCGTTCCTCTCTCGACCACAGAACCCCCATCGAGTACGAAGCCATGCACACCCCAGCAGCACTCGCCGCTTGACCTCGCTGTTCACAAAAGCGGAGCAGGTCCGAACAGGCACCGCAGCGGAGCAGGTCCGAACAGGCACCGCGCAGTCCTTCGCTCGCCCGGGGCCCCACTGGACCCGCTACTTTCGTCCGGCATCCAGCTTCCCGCGCCTTCGCTGTCTTCCAATGCGCATTGCTCGGGTCGCCCTGGCTGCCGCGCCGTGCTTCCTTGCCCCTTCCTTCGGCCCTGCACAGGCCCCAAGCTCCGCGCGAGTTTGCCCATAGCCCGGCCGCTCCTTCACGCTCTTCCTTCAAATCGACGTTTCCACGACCCGCATGCGACAACTCCCGTCGCTGTATGCACATCTGTGGCGCGCTCGGGTCATCTCAACGCTTGTCATTCTTCCCTCGCCTTTTCTCAGACCGTCCAAGGTCGCGAGTTCTCAACGGTCTTTGATTGCCGAAGGGTTCACGGTGCGCCCTTCCCAAATCAAAAACCGCCCAGAAATCGCGCTCTTGGCTGGTCTGTGAAAGCTCGGGGGGAACAGGGGAAAGTCGGCGGCTTGGTGTTGGGACGGTTCCGCTTCCTATCCCGCGATGGCTGCGGTACAGGTGGAGACGCGCAATGCTCAACGAGTCGTCTCCTCCTGCCGCAGCCTCGGAACGGTCGCGGGCTCATATCGGTTTCATCCTGGTGACGGTGCTCATCGACATGATGGGCGTCGGCTTGATCCTTCCGGTGTTGCCATCTCTCGTCGGAGAATTCACGCACAACCTCGAATCGCAGTCGT
>DAORCZ010000024.1:0-22380 GCA_035345735.1 Pseudomonadota bacterium
GCTGAGCTCCAGAGGCTGGGGCCGCAGCGGATCTCCTTTTTTCGACGCCCCGGCGAAAAAAGGAGGCCGCGTCCGCGGGGGCCCCAGCCGTGCAGCAAGCTCACGCCGAGGGCACCCGCAGCCCAATTTGTAAACACCTTCTCAGATCGCAGCCTGCGCCACTTCCCCCAGCGCCCCATCGAGGTGGTGCAAGAGCTCATCAATCTGCGACTCTTCCACCAGCATCGGCGGAGCAATGCGCAGCGTGTTGCCGTAAAGCCCGCCCTTGCCGATCAGCACGCGGCGACGCTTCATGACATCGAGCAGCAGGTTGGCGCGCTTGCTCGCCGGCTGCTTGCTGCCGCGATCCTCGACGAGCTCAACGCCCTGCATCAGGCCCAGGCCGCGCACATCGCCGATCAGCGGGTGCTTGTCCTTGAGCGCATCCAGCCCAGCCCGCAGTCGCTTGCCCAGCCGCTCGCTGCGCGCCGGGATGTTTTCGCGCTCCATGATGTGAATCGTGGTCAGCGCCGCAATCGACGAGATGGGATTCCCGCCATAGGTGGCCAGCGTCAGGCCCTTGAACGCCCCCGCGATCTCCGGCGTCGACACTGTCACGCCCATCGGCAAGCCCGAGGCCGTGGCCTTGGCAAAGGTCATGATGTCGGGCTTCACGCCGAAGTGCTCGATGCCGTTCCAGTAGGTGCCGGTGCGGCCCCAGCCGGTCTGCACTTCGTCGCAGATGAACAGACCACCCGCCTTTTTGACCTCGGGCACGACCTTCTGGAAGTACTCGCGCGGCGGGACGACAAAGCCGCCGACCCCCAGCACTGGCTCGGCGATAAACGCCGCCGGCGCCCCGGTGGTGGTGGTGGCCAAGACTTCCTTGATGTCATCCGCGCAGCGGACATCGCAGCTCTTGGGCGACAGACCAAAGGGACAGCGATAACAGTACGGCGCCGGCATCAGGCTGATGCCCGGCATCTGCGGCGGAATCGGCCGCCAGTTGGCGTGTCCCATCGCCGACACGGCGTACATCCCGCGGCCGGAATAGCTGTGACGCAGCGCGATGATCTCCTGCCGACCGGTGACGTTCTTGGCCAGCATCACCGCCATCTCGTCCGCTTCGGTGCCGCTGCTGCTGAAGAACGATTGCTTGAGGTTGCTGCCGGCCGGCATCTTCTGCGCCACCGCCTGCGCCAAGCGAACGATCCACTCGTTCTGGTACAGCGTCGAGGTATGCCCCAGCGTGCGCGTCTGCTCGGCAATCGCATCGGAGATCTCGGGCAGACAATGCCCCAAGCCGACCGTCAAGATGCCGCCGAAGCAGTCGAGGTAGGTGTTGCCCTCGGCGTCTTCGACGTGCAGACCCGAACCGCGGCGCAGCACCAGCGACTCGCTGAAGTAGTTGAACACTGCCGGCATCAGGTACTCGCGCGACATCGCGCGGACCTCTTGGCTGGACAGATTGGTGAGGACTTTGAGGTGGGTTTTTCCGTCGCTGGACTGGCTGGACACGGGGTTCGTCATGATCGGCCTCGCAAAGTCGCGCGACAGTATCACAGCGGCCCGTATAAGATGTGCGCTCAATAAATGGCGAAAGGACGATCCTAATGACGACGGCGACGACCGTTCCAGCGATGAGCCCCAGCTCGCCCCCGCCGCTGCGACTGCTGCGCGATCAGGCGCTGTTCCTGTGCATCGATGTGCAGGAGCGCCTAGCGCCGGCGATGCATGAGGAGCTGCTCGAACGCCTGGTGCACAACGGCCGCATCCTCTTGCGCGGGGCGGCGGCGCTGGGCGTGCCGGTGCTGGTCACCGAGCAGTATCGCAAGGGCTTGGGGGAGACCGTGCCGGGCCTCGCCGAAGCGATTCCACCGAATGCCGGCCGACACGAAAAGATCGACTTTTCCGCCTGGGCCGATCCCGCCATCGCCAAGGCGATTGTCGACAGCGGTCGTACGCAGATCATCGTCTTTGGCATGGAGACGCATATCTGCGTCTACCAGACCGTGCGTGATCTGGCGCATGTCGGCTATCGCGTGTTCGTCCCGCACGATGCCGTCTGCTCGCGCGATCCCGAAAACCTGCGCGTCGGCCTCGTACTCGCCGAGAGAGTCGGAGCCACCGTAACCGCCACCGAGACCGTGCTCTTCGATCTCCTCGGCCGCGCCGGTACACCGGAGTTCAAGGCCATCTCCGCCTTGGTGAAGTAGGCGACGGAAGCGTCCTTGATGTCACTAAGCCGCGGCGCGGTCGCGACACAGTCGAGGCTGACATGCGGCACTGGCTGGCATCGCGCTAGCCACAACCCGCCTCAAATCTTGATCTCGTAGCGCGGTCGCGGATCCCGATCGCTGCCATAAAGCCATCGCGCGTCCGGCTTCCAGCTTCCGTTTACCTCCTCACGGCGACGGGTCTCGACCGTCAGCTTGTCCCCCTGGAAGCGTAGAAGCTGATATTGGAGCGGATAGCCTGGGACCCACTCGCGAGTGGGCGCCCCGAACGTCCCAGCACCGATCAGGCTGATGCGGCGTCCAGCCTGCTCGACGTCATACTGGTAGCTATTGGGCTGGGCTTTGTGTGTGTGGCCGTGCAGCCCCAGCCGAAAGCCTGTCTGCGCCAGCTGTTCCAGGAAGCCCGTGCTGGTGATGCGGTCCTCGCCGGTAGAGGTCTGCACTGGGTGGTGCCAGACCGCGATCTTCAGCGCCTGGCTGAACGCTGGGTTATTGCGGATGCTCTTCAGCGGGTTGACGAGCGCGCCATCTTGGATGCTGGCGCGACTGCGGTAGTGATGGTCACACTGCCAAGCCGAGTTGAGTCCCAGGAACAGGACGTTCTGCGTCGAAAAGTGATGCAGCGTCGCCTGCTCTTCGTACTCGAGCGGATAGATCTCGCCGCGCACAGCGGCATAAAATTTTGCCCAGGCCTCAAATCGTAGCTTGTAGTCGGCGTCGTTGCGGACTTCGACATAGTCGCCATCCTGGTCGATGTCGCGCTCGGGGACCAGCGTGCCCTTGTAGCTCTTGCGGCGCACAGGAACGTAGGCTCGCTCGCTACGCTCCCAGTTCACGTCGTGATTGCCCGGAACCAGGATCAGCTGATGCGGCGACAGGTTGAACTCGCCAGCTAGGTCGAGCAGGAAGTTCCGGGCTGCATCGTACTCAGCGGGCTCCGCGCGGTTCCCGACATCGCCGGAGACCACAACGGCCATAAGACCGTGCGGCTTCACTTCATACTTAAGATCGCTCACGAGCTGCGAGTGCCACATTCGCGCCTGCTCCGGCGTGCCGAAGTGGAGGTCGCTAAGGTGCAGGACCGAGAATTCGGTCACTTTCACGCTTCTGGCGACCGCTGCGCTTGGCTGCGTCTCTACGGGCGTCTGAGCCGGGGTGTTAGACGACGGCACACTGTCCCCGCCGGTCGGCTTGCTGCGACGCACGAAGAACGGCCCCTTCTCCGCATCCCAACGCTCGACCGTATGTCCGGTGGCTCGGCCGAACTCCGGCCAACGCAGGTGGTTCAGGTAAAAGATCAGCAAGAGATCTTCAACGCTCAGCACCGTGGCACCCCGATCGTAGTGGAGGATGTTCGAGAGCAGCGGCACGTCGTCATAAAGCCGCGACAAGTTGCTCTGCATCAACCACTCGAAGGCCGGCATCAGCGTCGGATCGCCGTCCAGGTGCTCGTTAAGCAGCACCATGCCGTCATCGGCGCGGGCAAGCAGCCACAGGAGCTTCAGGCAAGCGCCACGCGGCGGCGGTGCTGCATCGTAGCGGGCGAACTGGACCAGCAGAGCATGAAACTGCGCCTTCAGCTCCTCGCGCGCTTGGGCAATCGCATCCTCGGGGGTCGCCTCCACCTGACGTACCTGCGACGTCACCTCCGTGATGCGGCGGTCCCCATCCGCGCGAGTGTTGTGAACAGTGATCGCAGCACGGCACAGCCGCTGGCCCGCCAGGAAGCTGCCGCAGGCCGCCTGCGCGAGCCTTTCAGGCTGCAGGAACTGCAAGTGCGCCTTTTCGCCACCGCCGCGAATAAGCTGCTCAATGAGCCGCGCCGGCTGACGCCCCATGGACACCGTCTGCAGGCGGTTCATCACGTCCGGCACATCGACAGCCAGCGCGGTCTTCAGCTGATTGATGCCGATGAGTGTGAACTTGATATCGCGCCGCTTCTTGTCCACTAGCAGGCGGATGAGCCGCAGCAACCTCGTCAGAAGATCACGCGGTAGGTAGTGGGCGTTGTCGATGACGTAGTAGCCAGACGGCGGGTCTTCGCTGTCGGCCCACTCGCGTAGCTTTGCCGCATCGGCTTTCGCGTTTCCCTGCAGCCAACCCGCACGGTCGGCCATTCGCAGCTTCTCCAGCGCCTTGGTCACCGCCGTCGTCTTGCCGACCCCGGATGGCCCTTGGACCAACAAGCCTTCGCCCATGGTCGGCAGGCTCATCTCCAGCTGGGCTGCCTCCGTCGGAGCCACATAGGTGTGCTCCGGCACTCCCGTGATAGGGAAAATCTCGTCGATCTTTAGAGCCGGCCCCTGCTGAAGTGAGAATCCTGCGCGGTCGAGCTGGTGCGAGTATCCGGCCCGCAGCGCCAAAAGGATCTGCTCTTGCTCGGTTAACGCAAGGAGCAGACTCTCTTTCGAGAGCCGATCCATGCCGCTGGCGAACCTCATAGCGACCTGCGGAAAAAAATCTATGCAGAAGGCTTCGAAGTCTGAATCGGTCGGAAAGATCCGGTTCAAGAGTCTTCGAAGTTCCGGGCGCGAGATGGGTTCGTTCGCCATGGCCGGCAGTATATCCGAACCCCTTGAGGGAACCGACGGGCGGTGCCTGGGGACCGATGCCGGCGACATGTGTGGGATCGCGGGGCTGGGCATCGCTTGCGGCAGCCACGCGAGCGGGAGCGTAAAAACAAAGAACACTTCCCTCCAGGCAGCATGTGCCCGGCTGCGGTCGTGGCTTTGTGTTGTGGGGGATAAACGATCGGGCGGGGGCACGCGGGGGCGCGCGCGGTGGGCTTAGGCGATCGCGGTTAGCCGATGATGACGTTGCATTCGAGGAGGAATTCGATCTTGGCGCCGCTGTCGGCCTGGACGTCGGTGCAGGTCGTGCCGCAGAGCTGGACGCGATTGTTCAAGAAGTAGAACGAGTCCGGCTTGCACGAAGCCTGGTCGGCGACCTGATTGAAGATGCGTGGTGCCCCGCCCCCGCTCGGCGTGAATTCCAGCTGCGCCGTATCCAGCTTGAAGGTCTGCATCGGCGGCGGCGGCGGCAGAGCAAAGTCGCAAGCCACCTTGGCGCCCTTGATCACGCTGTCAGCGACGGCCTTGAACACTGGGCTGTAGTCATCCGTGTTGCAGATCGGATAGCGCAGGCCACCGGTCTTAATCGCCATATTCTGGTGCTGGGTACCAATGTTGACGGCACTCGTGCACTTGGTGTTCACCAGCGGGGCCGTCGCAGGGTACGGCTTCAGGCGATCCGTGGGATCGGCCACCACGCCGACGATGGCGTGGAAGGTGTAGTTCCGCTTGGCCGCCGTACCAAAGTGGGTCGCCGACAGCGCCAGCAGCTTGGTATCGAAGTTATCCGCGCTGGCAGCCATACCGTCTGGGAAGTTGTTTTCGTTATCATCGTCGGTGATCTCGACGAAGGTCTTGTATGCACCATTGCGCAGCTGCGCCGACCAGTTGGGATAGCTGGCAATAATCTTCTGGTACGAATCCTTGCTGCGAATCTGCAGGCTATGCTGGAAGAACGTTGCCGTATTTCCGGGTTGCGCCGGAATCGGACTGCAAGTCGTACTCGACAACGGGGATTTGACACAGATCATCTGATTCGCAGAATCACCGTGTGATGACACAACGATAATCTTATAATCAACCCCGCTATTTTTGATAATAGTCGCGAAGCTATCGTTGATACGCTTCTCGACCTCGACGATCTCCGCCGTCATGCTGCCCGAGTTGTCGATGACGAAGATGACGTCCACCGGCGACTTCTGCAGCGTCGCAGCCGCCCGCACAGAGGCGCAGGCCGCGTCCGAGTCAATGCGGCCCTTCATATCACTGCCATTGCCGCCCAGGTCCTCGTTCGGGTTATCTCCCCCGCCACCCAGCACGTCGCTGTTGCAGTTCAACCCCACCACCGCACCCAGAACGCCAGCCGAAAGCATAGCCGCGATCTTACGCATAGTTGCCCCCTTTTCCTTACGTCTATCAGGTATCTAATTAGTCTCCCGGTCGATCCAAACCTTACAGTTTCTTTATTCTACTAGATTCGAGCGCAGTGCACATATCGAATGTGCATATTATTTTTCGTAATGATCTAGCCCCCCTAGCCCGCTCGCCGTCCCAGCCCCCGCGGGTCAGCTGCATCCCCAGACGCGGTCTGCTTAGTACAGCTTGAACTGCAGCAGCCGACCTTCCAGTGGGCCGTTCCACAGGATGTGGCGGGCGCTGGGGCGCAGGCCGATCTGCTTCGCCAGGTCCAGGTTGGCGGTGTAGACGTAGGCGGTATAGCCGGTGAAGCGGCGCTTTAGCGTGTCGCCAAGTGCGCGATACAGCCCGACAAGGTCCTCGGAAGATCCCATGCGCTCGCCGTAGGGCGGATTGCACAGCACGATGCGCGGGGCGCTGACATCGGCAGGCGCCGGGGGCAGCGGCGGGGGTGCGACCTCGCGCAGGTCGGCCAGGCTGATCTGCGAAAACGGCGACAGGCCAGCGGTGCCCAGGTTGCGTCGTGCTGCAGCGACCGCGTTGCGATCCAGGTCGTAGCCATAAAGGAAGACGCCGCTGCCGCGCACCGCCTGGGCGATAAGCTCGTCGCGCACGCGGCCAAAGCCTGCAGTATCGAAGTCGCGCCAGCCCATGCAGCCGAGGTGCCGCGGCTTGCCGCCGATGCGCAGCAGACCAGGACTGCGACGCAGGATGTGCAAGCCCGCTTCGACCAGCAGGGTGCCGCTGCCACAGCACAGATCGACGACCGTCGGCTGGCTGGCCGGACTCCCCGCGGGGGTCGCGCTGCCGTGCAGGCTGCCGAGCGCGATCTCGACAAAGGTCGCGGCCAGCGTCTCTTTCAGCGGCGCTTCCACCGAGGCGATGCGATAGCCACGCTCGTGCAGCGGCGTATCCGAGCTATCCAAGGACAGCACCATGCGCGGCACGCTGCGCCCACCGCGACCGCCCGCCGCTCCGCCCGCTGCGCCACTGCTCTCGGGCCGGTTGTACAGCTGAACATGGATGCGCAGATCCGGACTCTGCACCGAGACATCAGGACGCCGGCCGGCCCGCGAGCGAAAGCGATCACAGATCGCGTCTTTGACGCGCAGCGCAACGAACATGCTGTTGCTCAGGCCGCACTCCGGCAGCGTGCCGTGCGCCGACACCGCGAGCGTGCCATCGACCGAGAGGAATTCCTCCCAAGGCAGCGCGAACGCGGCGGCGTAGACATCTTCCGGACCGCGACACGAGACATCGGCAAGCTGCAGCAAGACGCGCGAGGCGCAGCGCAGCTCTAAGTTCGCGCGATACATCGCCGATCGCGAGCCGGAAAAGCGCACGCCGCCTTCGGGTCCAGCCGGCAGCACGTCTTCGATCTCGGGCAGTCGTGAGAGCTCAGCCGCAAGCTGCGGTTCGACGCCACGTGGACACAGCGCGCGCAGCTGCAGGTGCTGACGATTGATCTGCATGCGCGGCGTCTCGCTCGCCCGCGAGCGGGCCAGCGGGCGCGGCTCTGGAACATACTCCTCACGGCGAGTGGGAGCGGGGCGCGAGTCGCGATACGGACGATAGGGATTGGGAAAAGTCATGTGGCGATCCGGTCGCAGCCGTACCACATCGCCGCGCGCGCTGTCACCGCTTTGTCGGCCTGCGGATCGGGACTACGAAGCCCGTTCTGCGTCGAGAATTTGCCCCGCCCCGGCGGTCATTGACCCCACCTGCAGCGCGGGAGGAAAATCCACCCGGAGGCAAAGAACATGAATGAGCGGGGGAGCCGGAAGATTCCTGTTACCGAGAGGCAGTTCCTGTGGGTACAGGATGACGACAAGGGTGAGGTCACGCTGCACGTGGGCCCCACCATGGTCTCGCCAACCGCGGCCGACCGCGTAGTCATCGATGACGGCGATGGCGGCTTCCGCGAAGACACCAGCAGCCGCCCACAGCGGTTGATCGAGGTCGGCGATCACCAGTACGCGGTGCTCTACAACCCGCTCTTGGAAAATGACGGCGGACCCAACGGTCGCTTCCGCGTCGGTCGCAACGAGACGCGACCGCTGAAGAACGGCACGCGGGCGATGATCCCCGGACCGTGCTCGTTCTATCTGCGCCCCGGTCAGCGCGCCGAAGTGCGCGACGCGCACGAGCTGTCGGCCAGCCAGTATCTCGTCGTAAAGGTTTATGGACCGCTCGATGCAACGGCGCCTTATCACGAGGTGACCGTCCGCTCAGCAGCGATCACGCGCGCCACCGCCGAGGCGCTGGATGGTCGCCCGCAGGCCCTGCCGGATGCCGCCGCTAGCAAGCCTTTGATGCGCGGACAGCTGATCGTCGTACGCGGCATCGACACCCAGTTCTACATCCCGCCCTCCGGCGTGGACATTGTCCCGGATACCTCAGTCGATGAATCGGGAGCGACGCTGTCCGCGGTCACGGCACAGCGCCTGGTGTCGCAGATGCAGCAGCAGATGCAGCAGCAGGGGCCCCCACCGCCGAAAGGTCAGCCGCCGCTGCCCCCCGCCGAGCCAATGTTGTCGCTCGAAGATGCGGAAGAGGGCGAGCTCGAGCGCAGCAAGGCCAAGCGCGCCGTGGCGCAGTACCAGTCGCAGGCGGCGTTTGTCGATCAGGCCGCGCGCACCCGTCAGCGCGTCCCTTCGCCAAGCAAAGTCCCCGCCGTCGCCCCGGCCCCCGCCGCTCCGGCTCCTGCCGCCCCGGCGGCGGGATCGCGTGCGGACTTCGGCGCGCCGCCGCCCCCTCCGGCCAGCAGCGCCGGTCCCCCTGCCCCACCGCCCGCCAGCATCGATGACATGCTGGCCAGCGACAGCGTGCGCAAAGCCATCGAGCGGGAAGCGCGCCAGGCTCGCCTGGTCCGTCACGCCGCCGTGCTGGGCGAAAAAGAGTTCTGCGTGCTCATCGATCCCGATGGCAAGCGCGAGATCAAGGTCGGCCCGGCCCGCGTCTTCCCCGGTCCCTACGACACGTTTATGACCAAGGGCTCGCGCAATCGCACCTACGATGCGTACGAGCTTCTGCCGCAGCGCGCGCTGTGGCTGCGCGTCATCTGCCCGATCTCGCGCGAGGACATGGCGGCCAAGATGCCGCGCGGCGTTCAGCTCGACAAAGAGATGTACTACCCCGGCGACGAGCTCCTGCTGTCGGGCGTGTCGGGCTTCTTCTTCCCGTTCAACGAGATCGAAGTGCTGTCGCCGCAGACCGGTGAGGCCGTGGTCGGCAACGATCACAGCGGCGTCTTCATCGAAGCCATCGGCATCGATCAGAAGTCCGGCATCTACGTCCGCGATCTGACGACCGGCGAGGTCCGCCTGATCCGCGGCAAGCAGTCGTATCTCGTCGATCCGCGCAAAGAGATCCACATCACTCGCACGCTATCGATCGCCGAGTGGAACCTATGGATCTCCCCCGCTGAGCCACACAAGCTGACCAACAAGTCGATGACCACGCCGTGGGCGGTTTCGATCATCGTGCCGCACAACACCGCCGTGCTCGCGACCTCGGCTGCGGCGCAGCGCGTGATCGAGGGTCCCTGCGTCACCCTCTTGGAATATGAAGAGACGCTGGTGCCGCTCGGCCTGTCCACCGGCACGCCCAAGAGCGACGACCACCCGCTGCAGACCTGCTTCCTGCGCACCGTCGGCAACCGCGTCGGCGACATCATCGAAGTCGAGACCTCAGACTTCGTCCGCATCCACATCCGCACCAGCTACAGCGTCGCCTTCCACCGCGACCACCGCGACAAGTGGTTCAACTGCGAGAACTACATCCAGGTGATGTGCGATCACCTCCGCTCGATTGTTCGTAGTCGGATGCGGACGATGCCGCTTTCGGCGCTGTGGCCGCAGGTGTCGCAGGTGGTGCGCGACACGATCCTGGGGCCGCGGGGATTCAGTGGGCTGCTCGCTGCTTGATCCACATGTTGATCCACTGGCGGGTTTTTCGGGCGATCTGGTTGGGCTGGGGCTCGACGGGAACTTGACGGGCGTGAGGTTGGGAGGGTAGAGGCTCAAGCCTGTCTAGAACATGCGCCAGACGACGTCCCTACGCCGACCTAGAGGGTCGGCTTCGGCCATAAGCAGTGCGAGGAAGAGATGAACAAGCGTGTTGGCTGCGGACTGACCGTGGCCACCTTGGCAGTGCTCGGATGCAGCAAAGGTTCTCCGCGCACTGAGGTGAGGCCCGATCTGGCGGTTGCGGACGCGGCGCTGTCCGCCCCGCTCGCGCCGGTAAACGGCACCGTACGTGGGGAGCCGTTCGAGGTAAAGGCCGCCCTGGCTCTCCACCGCTGGCGAGGGGGATACAAGAACGTCCAGCTCTACGAAGAGCCCAAGACGTGCGCGGAGGCGAGCGCGCCAGGTACGGGGGGCAGGGCCCACGTCACGCGCGAGGTAAACATCGTCGTCAGGTGGAAGACCGGCGAGCACGTCAGCGTTGAGCAGCGGAGCCCTCGGTTGGGGGGCTTCAATACCTACGGCCCGGGACACCTCGTCTCTGTCATGCCGTTTGATGCCCTCGACGTCCAGGTGATGGATGCAGGCTCTGCGAGCGCCGCGGGACGCATCCGCTTTCGCGCTGCAGGACCAGCGAGCGCGCTCGCTGGAGAGGTAGCGGTCACCATCTGTCCGCCGTCGGGAGGACCGCCGACCGATTGCGTAAGCGACGAGGAATGCGCCGACGGCGCGGTCTGCCGCCGCGACGCAGGCCAGGATCGCGCGACGAAGACGGCGAAGGGCATGATGGGCACGTTCGGCTCCCTGGGCCGCTGCGGGCCTGCCTCGCCGACTCCTTAAGCAGGGCTGTCTGCGCTCAGCTGGAGGAGCCAGGCCGCGGGCGGGTGGGCGCAGAGGTTTCACGCACGAAAGAACACCGCAGAACGAGAGGTCACTAGCTGCCGGTTCGATGTGTCGCTCTCGTCCTGACGACGCTGCGCACCGACGGACCCCGTAAAGGCATCGGGCTGGCAGAGCTGGACCGAAGGTTGTCGCGCCTGGCTCTGGTGGGGACATCCAGGGACGCGCATTGTCTTTCCCATGCAGGACGATGCGCTGAGTGACTTTGATGCACGCCTGATCACGGTCGATGGTCTACCGCGAACGGTCTATGTGGCTGGGTCTGGACCCGCCATCCTGGTCATGGCCGAGATGCCCGGCATCAGCCCAGATGTCGCGCGCTTTGCTCGCTGGGTTCGGGGCGCTGGCTTTACGGTCTACATGCCCTCGCTGTTCGGCCGCGATGGCGCCTATCCCGAAGCGGAGGCCGGGCTGGCGGTGCTGCAGCGGGCGTGCATCAGCGCCGAGTTTCGCGCCCTCCAGGCCAACCGCTCTAGCCCGGTCACGCAGTGGCTGCGCGGCCTGGCTCGACTGGCGCATGGCGAGTGCGGCGGCCCGGGAGTGGGCGCCATCGGCATGTGTTTCACCGGCAACTTTGCGCTCAGCCTGATGCTGGAGCCGGCGGTGTTGGCCCCGGTGCTTTGCCAGCCCTCCCTGCCGCTCAACGATCCAGCCGGGCTGCACATGGCGCCGGAGGAGCTGGTCCAGGTGCGGCGGCGGCTGGAGCAGGAAGATCTGACCGTGCGCGCCTATCGCTTCGACAACGATCGCTTCTGCACGGCGCAGCGCTTCGCGGCCTATGCCGCAGCCCTGGGGCCCCGGTTCGAGGCAAGCGTGCTACCCGCTTCGGCCGCCAACCCCAACCCGCCGCCCTTTTTTGCCAACGTCGTGGGCTGCCCGCACAGCGTGGTGACCGCCCATCTCATTGATGAACTCGGCCAACCAACGACGGCGGCGCGCGACGAGATCCTGGATTTCTTCCGCGCGCGCCTAAAACCCGCATCGGCCCCGGTCTCAGCAACAGCGACAGGGTCGAGTCCGATCGCAGTGGCGGCGCAGGTCTGCGCCGGCCAGAAGGAGATCCCATGACGCTCAAGCGCCCCGCACTGGATCCGGCAACTGTGACTCCGCGTAGCTCCTCGGGCTATCCCGAGGTGTTTCGTTCGCGCGTGCTGCCGCGAGAAAAGCGCGCACTCGGCGATGCCCTCGGGCTTACGCGCTTCGGCGTGAACCTGACGACGCTGTTTCCCGGCAAGGAATCTTCCCTGCGGCACTACCACGCCTGCGAGGACGAGCTGGTGTTCATCCTGGAAGGTGAAGTCGTCCTGCACACCGACGAAGGTGAACAGACCCTGAGCGCTGGCATGTGTGCCGGCTTTCCTGCCGGGACGCAGAACGGCCACCACTTCCAAAACCGCAGCGATCGGGTGGCACGCTATCTAGAGATCGGCAATCGCGATCCCCACGACGTCGTCGGGTATTCCGACGTCGACCTGGCCGCAGCAAAAAACGCCCAGGGTGGGTGGGTCTTTAGGCATCGCGATGGCAGCGACTACTGATCCCTCGCGCCCACAACCCGGCGCGACGGCCGAGCCCACCGACTGGCGGGCCGAGTGGGCGGACCTGCAAGGCACCACGTACCTGAACTTCGCCGCGCATGGGCTTTTGCCGCGTGTGGCGGTGCAGGCCGTCGAGCGCGCGCTGCAGGCCAAGTCGCTACCGCATCGCGTGCCCGAGTCGCAGTTCTTCGAGACCGCGACCTTGGTCCGCACCCGACTCAGCACTCTGCTACGAGCCAACCCCGAAGACATCGCGATCGTGACCGGAGCGGGAGCCGGCGCAGCCACCGTCGGTTCGGCGCTGCGCTGGCAGCCCGGGGACGAGATCCTGATCCCCCAGGGCGAGTTTCCCCTGCAGCATGCCATCTGGGGACCGCTGGCGGCGCGCCATCAGCTAACGCTGCGCATCGTCGAGCCGCGCGGTCCCTTCATCCACACCGCCGATCTGATCGCTGCCCTGGGCCCGCGCAGCCGCGTCGTATCGGCCAGTCATGTGCGCTTTGACGATGGAGCCCTTCTGGATGTCGAGCCGCTGTCCGCCGCCTGTCGGGCCCGTGGCGTGCTGTTACTGCTCGACGTCAGTCAGTCCTGCGGCGCCATGCCGCTAGACGTCGATGCGCTGGGGGCCGACGTCCTGATTGCCGCCGGCTACAAGTACCTGCTGGGCCCCTGGGGCACAGGGTTTTTGTGGATTCGTCGGGGCTGCCTGGATGCCCTAGGCCCCCTGCCGTTCAACTGGATGGCGCAAGGCGCGCAAGAGTTCGCGGCGCTGCGCTACACCGATCCGGCGCCAGCTGCCGGGGCGATGTGCTTGGACGCAGCGGAATACGCCAGCCCGTACAACTTCAATCTGGCGGCGATGGCTGCCGCGTTAGAGCTGGTCCTGCGCGCCGATCCGGCCGTGATCCTGCAGCACAACCGCGCCCTCATCGATCAACTGTACGCCGGCCTGCCGTTGCCCTGTCAGCCTGCGAGCCCGCAGGTCGCGGCCCAGCGCGGCAGCTTCGGTTGCTTTGGCGCCGGCTCGCCCGCCCAGACCAGCCAGATCTTCGAACGGCTGCGCCAGCACCACGTCATCGTCGCCCTGCGACAGGGCCGCATCCGCGTCGCCCCCCATCTTTGCACCACACCCCAGGACATCGATCGCGTGCTGGCCATCCTGCACGACTTTGCAAAGGAGAGCCCGTGATGAATCCCAGTGAACCCGCCCAGCCTGCGCGCGTGAATCAGCGCTTAGCGGCACTGGGTATCGAGCTGCCGTCGCTGCTGCCGCCCGTGGCCCCGGGGTATACGCCGGCCTTTGTGCCGTATCGACGAAGCGGCACGCAGATCCATGTCTCTGGACGCTTGGCCAAGCGCGACGGGCAGGTGCTGTGCGGCAAGGTCGGGGCCGATATCTCGCTGGCCGAGGCCCGTGAAGCCGCGCGCAGCGTCGCCATCGAGTTCTTGTCGGTGCTGCGCGAAGCCGCGGGCGAACTCGATAAGGTGCGCGTGGTCAAGCTCTTCGCCATGGTCAACGGCGCGCCCGACTTTTGCGAACCTCACCGGGTCGCCGACGCTGCCTCCGAGCTGCTGCTGGCGGTCTTCGGACCGAGTGGGGCCCATGCGCGCAGTGCCATCTCGGTGACGCAGTGTCCGTTCGCCGCCTGTCTTGAGCTCGAACTGCTGGCCGAAATCGACGTCTGATCCAAGCCACCCACTTCTGCTCCCCCAGCCGGCAGTCCCGACCTTCGCTCCGTCGCTGCGAGGGGGTTTCCCTTGCCCCAGCCGGTTTCCTTCCTGGAGATGCCATGCAGACCCGTGTCCTTTGTTTCTCCCTCGCAATGATCGCGGCCCTGACGACTTCGGCCGAAGGCAGCCCTGTCTCGGCGGCCGAGCAGCGGCTGGCCTACCAGGCCGTGCTGTCGCTGGCGAAGGCCGGAGCGCAGGAGCCTGATATGCGCAGGCGGCTGTTTTACAAGCTCTGCAGCGAGCTTCCCGGCTGTGCCGGTGTCTGCCAAGCAGAGCTGGAGCAAGCCGCCCGTCCCGAGACCGATCCCTCGCAGCGAGCCATCCTGGTGGCAAGCTGCGCCCCCGACTACCGGCAGCGCCGCGACCGCGGTGAAGCGCTGCACCCCGACGCTTGGCTGAAGGAACGCCTGGTGCGTTTTCTCGACGCTGTTAGCAGCAGCCTGAGTCAGGAAAACCGCCGCAACTTTGAGGCGGCCCGCGCGCAGACGCGGCTCCTCCAGCGCTGAATTCACGCCCGCCTCCATCGCCCGGCTGGCGACGATTGGACTATTCGAATTCATTGAATTGGCTCGTTGTGGTCTAGAAGGAATCCTCGGACCGGCCCTAGGCCTAGGCCAAAAAACAGGGCATGAATAGACCAATGAAGCCCGCCGTGACCGCCGACTTGGGCCTGCGCCTGGATCGAGGGAGCACACAGCCGCTGCACGAGCAGCTGTTCCAGCAGCTGGGGACGCGCATCGCCGATGGCACGTTGCCCGTGGGATATCGCCTGCCTCCCAGTCGCAGCTTGGCCGAGCTCACCGGCGTCAACCGCAACACCGTGGTGCGCGCCTACGCCGAGCTGGAATCAGCGGGGTTTGTGGCATCGAGCACCGGCCGTGGCACCTTCGTCGCGGCCCCGGCACCGGAGCAACCGGCTCCCGCGGCCCCGCTTTCCGAATCGGGTCTGCCCTGGCAGGCCCTGCTATCCCAGGCGCTGAGTGCCAGTCCCGATTCGTTCCTGCAGCGCAAGGCCGTGCCGAGCGGGCGCGATCTGATCAACCTGGCGCGCCTGCAGCCCGAGCCGGCGCTGATTCCCGATGAGCTATTGCGGCGCTGCATGGATCACGTCCTGCGTCGCTACGGCGCCGCCGCCCTGGGCTATGCCCCCCCCGAGGGACTGCCGCGACTGCGCGAGCTGATTCGCGACCACTTGGCGCACCACGGCGTACCGGCGCGGGTCGAAGACATCCTGGTGACCAGCGGAAGCCAGCAGGGCATCGATCTCGTGGCGCGAGCGCTGATCAATCCCGGCGATCCCTTCTTGGTCGATAGCGCCACCTATACCGGGGCGATCAAGCTTTTGACGGTCGCCGGGGCACAGCTTATCGCGGTGCCCAGCGACGAGCAGGGACCAGACCTGGCGGCCTTGGCGCGGCTCGGGCGAGCGGGAACCAAGGGCTATTATTTGATTCCGCGCAGCCACAATCCGACCAGCAGCTGCATCTCGGCCGAGCGACGGTTCGAGCTGGTCGCCTGGTCGCAGCGCAGCGCCATCCCCCTTATCGAAGACGACTACGCCATCGATCTGCAGCTCGGTGCGGCGCCCCCCTGCACCCCGGCGCTGCGCGCGCTGGATGCTGATGTCATTCACATCGGCTCGTTTAGCAAGTGTCTGGCACCGGGGCTGCGCATCGGCTTCGTGCTCTGCCCGCCTGCGTTGCAGCCGATGTTGGTGCAGCTCAAGCACGCCTTTGATCTGGGCACATCGCCGTTTCTGCAGCAGGTGCTGGCCGAGTTCCTGGAACGCGGCTACCTGCGCGCTCACCTGGGACGAACCTTGCCCGAGTACCGGGTTCGCCGCGACGCCCTGTGTTCGGCGCTGCAGCAACACCTGCCGGCGGGCTTTCCGTTTACCAAGCCGCCGCATGGCGTCGTGCTGTGGCTGCCGCTGCCGGCCCGCCTGTCGCCAAACGCCTGCTATGAGGAAGCACTTCGGCGGGGCGTCGTGGTCAGTCCCAGCTCGCTGTTCGCGGTGGATAGCCAGCAGGTGCGAGGCCTGCGGCTTGCGTACTGCGCTGAGCGACCCGAGCGACTGGTCGAAGGCGCCCGTCGATTGGCGGAAGCGCTACGCGCCGTGTTGCGCCGCGCCGTACCCGATGCAACCAGCAGCGGCGATCTTTTGGGCAGCGTGTAACGACAGGGCAGCCCGCAGTCGCCGCGACCAGACCCCATAGAACGAGGAGGCCACATGGAAAACCCAGCCGATGCCGGGAGCAGCAAGCGCGGCCTGGCCGAGATGCTCAAGGGCGGCGTGATCATGGACGTGGTGAGCGTTGAGCAGGCGCGCATCGCCGAGGATGCCGGGGCAGTGGCGGTCATGGCCCTAGAGCGTGTCCCCGCGCAGATCCGCAAAGAAGGCGGGGTGGCACGCGCCGCCGATCCCGCCCTGATCACCGCCATCAAAAAAGCGGTCAGCATTCCCGTCATGGCCAAGTGCCGCATCGGTCACTTTGTCGAGGCGCGCATTCTGGAAGCGCTGGCCGTGGACTTCATCGATGAGAGCGAGGTCCTGACGCCCGCCGATGAAGAGCACCACATCGACAAGGCCAGCTTTGCCGTGCCGTTTGTCTGCGGCTGCCGCGACCTGGGGGAAGCCTTGCGACGCATCGCCGAAGGGGCGGTGCTGCTGCGCTGCAAGGGCGAGCCCGGCACCGGCAACATCGTCGAAGCGGTGCGTCACCTGCGGGCGCTGCAGGGGGCGCTGCGGCGGCTCTCAGCGCTGCGGACCGAGGAGCTGCCCAAAGAGGCCAGGCGTCTGGGCGCACCACTGCCGCTGGTACGCGAGGTGGCCCAGAGCGCGCAGCTGCCGGTGCCGCTGTTCGCGGCCGGGGGCGTGGCCACTCCAGCCGATGCCGCGCTGTGCATGGCGCTAGGCGCCGAGGCGGTCTTTGTCGGCAGTGGCATCTTCCTCAGCGAAGACCCACCGCGCCGCGCCCAGGCGATGGTCACCGCCGTCACCGGTTATCAGGACCCGATGCTGCTCTGCCAGGCCAGCAGCGGCCTGGGGGCGGCGATCCGCGGGATTGAACTGCAGCAGCTCGCACCGGCTGAAAAAATGGCCGCGCGGGGGTGGTAGATGGAACCGGTGGGCGTGCTCGCGGTGCAAGGGGGCTTTGCGGCGCATGCGCGGGCCCTGGAAGCCTGCGGCTGCGCGGTGCGACTGGTGCGCAGTCCGCCGCACCTGATGGGGCTGCGTGGGCTGGTGCTGCCAGGCGGCGAGAGTACGGCCCAGCTTCGCCTGCTGCGACGGCTGGGACTATGGGAGCCGCTGCGTGCGCGGCTTGCCGAGGGCTGCCCGGTGCTGGCCACCTGCGCCGGCCTGATCTTGTTGGCGCGAGAGGTCCGTGACCCGCTGCAGGACAGCTTAGAGGCGCTGGATGTGACGGTGCGACGCAATGGCTATGGCAGTCAGATCGACAGCTTTTCGGCGCGCTCCGATGATGGACAGCGGCCGCTGGTCTTTATCCGCGCTCCGCGCCTGGTGGCGACCGGCTCGCAGGTCCAGGTGCTGGCGACCTGGCGAGGCGAACCCGTGCTGGTGCGGCAGGGCGGCCTCACCGCAGCCACCTATCATCCCGAGCTCACCGATGACCTGGCTCTGCATCGCGAGATCTTCGCTTAGCACATCGGCGCGGCGGCCGGCGGCGGGCGAGCTAATATTTTTCGGACGGCGCTGTCGGCTGCGCACGCCAATGCAGCGGGCCGGCCAAGCCACAAGCGGACCGACGCGCGGGGACTTTTCGAGGATCGGCATCCGATGATCTTTCATCTTGTGTTCGATGACGTGGCCGATGGCGGCATCGGAGTCGCTCTGGATGTTGTAGCCACCGCGACCCGCCTTTTGCGGGCCGGTGTCTGCAGCGCGCCCGGGGCGGGGCAAGCGCTGACGCAGCGCATCGTTTCGACGGATGGACAGTCGGTGCGGACCTTTGCCGAGCGCACGCTGAGCGTGGATGGCTCGCTGCCGGTCGAGCAGGTGGGGCCGGGGGATGTCATTGTTCTTGCGGGCCTCTCGGCGGCAACCCCAGCGCAGATCGCCGCGCTGCTGCGGCGAGCCGATGTGCAGCGGGGCAGCGAGCTCCTGGCGCAAGCTGTGGCGCAGGGCGCGCTGGTTGCGGCCTCGTGCTCGGCCACCTTCGTCCTGGCGGCCTCTGGGGTTCTGCACGGACGGCAGGCGACGACCACCTGGTGGCTGGCCCGCCAGTTCAGCGAGCGCTATCCCCAGATCGATCTGCGCATCGATCGCATGGTGGTGGACGCGCAGGTGGCGATCACCGCTGGCGCAGCGCTTTCGCACACCGATCTGATGCTGGCCATCGTCAGCCGCATGGTCAGTCCCTCTCTCAGTCAGCTCATCGCCAGTTATCTCGTCCTCGAGCAGCGCGAGTCGCAAGCGCGCTACATGATTCAAGAGAGCCTGCGTACCCAGGACCCCTTGATCCAGACGCTGGAGCGATTCCTGCTGGCCAACCTCAGCCGGCAGATCAGCACGAGCGAGATGGCACGCGCGACGGCGACCTCGCCGCGGACGCTTTCGCGACGACTGGCTGAGCTGCTGGCCATGTCGCCGCAGCGCTTCGTCCAGCGTCTGCGCGTAAATCACGCCGTCTACTTGCTGCAGACCACGCAGACCCCGGTGGAAGAAATCGCCGCCGGGGTTGGCTACGCCGATGCCGCAGCGTTTCGTCGCATCTTCCAGCGCGAGACGGGACAGACCCCGCGAGAGGCGCGGGCCCGCATCCCGCAGCGCGCCTAGACCCGCACGTCTTTCGCGCCGTACTTGCGATCGCAGAAGTCCGAGATGGCGCGCCCCAGCGCCTCGACGTCGCCGTTCGCCGGGACCGAGATGCGGCAGATTTGAACGTTGTTTCGTTTCTGCGCTGCCTTGACCGCTGCCGGCAGCGAGCCCTGCGTCGACTCCTGCGGATTGATGACGTAGAAGACATCGGGGCGCCCGCCGCCGCTGGACTGCCCGTAGCTGACGCGATTGCGCACCCCCTCAGGGACGTTCGCCAGCAGGAAATCCACGAATTCGTCGACGAGGTTTTCGTGATCCGTCGGCGCCGGGGGCAGGTAGAACGAAAGGATCCCCGTCGCGAGTCCGGCTTCGACCTGGGCTGGCGAGATCGCGTACAGCACGACCTCGTGGCCATGTCGCCGCAGCGCCGCGCGAATCGTTTCTGCCAGCTGATGCGTGCTGGCGGCGATCTGCGCCATGCGCGGACGCAGGTCCGACAGGCCTTCGATCAAGGCCGCCAGCTGTGACGGACGGGCCCCTGAGTCAGCGTCGCTCGCTTCGACCCGCGCCTGCATCAGGATGCGATGGGCCAGCGGCTCGCCCGCGCCGGCGACCACGCCCAGCGTCGCCTTGCCCTTGGTGTAGTACTTGGACCCGCTCTTCACGAGCAGCAGCGGCCAATCAGCAGCGCCGTCCAGGGTGAACAGGGGATAAAGCGGCGCCAGGGTGGTGTCGACGAAAACCGGCACCTTCTGCCCCGTGCGCTGCAGGTGGGCGCGCAACGCCGAAAGGAGCCGATCAAAGTCGTGCACCTGTAGCTCGGGATTGGTCGGCGTCTCCAGAAACAGACAGGCCGGCGTCGTCCCCAGGTCGGCCAGCGCGGCGATGAACCGGTCAATCAGCGTCAGCGAGCGACCCTCTGCGTCTTGGCCCATGACCTGCAGCGGCATCGGCACCACCTGGGCCTGTCGCGGCAACAGCTCAGCAATCAGCTGACCGGTGCCGCCATAGCCGTTCTGGGCATAGAACAGCCGCATCCCCTCGGTGTGGCCCAGCACCTTGGCACAGGCGCTCAACACCGCGGCCTCGGCCGCGAGCCCGGTGCAGAAGTAGGCACACTCGGTCACTCCCGGGCAGAGCTCACGGAGCAGTCGATCACAGTCTTCGCTGCGCACGGCAGGGGACGGAAGCGGCGGCAGGGCGGCGATGCGCCGTAGCTCAGCTAGGGCATCGCTGGCCAAAAGGGCCGCGCTCGTGCGTTTGCGAATCAGCTGCAGGCGCACCGGGTCAAAGCGTTCGAGGCGCCGGATCAGCAAGACACCGCCGCCGGGAACGGTGCAGCAGGTCGCGTCCGCATCGTGGCGCAGCGCATGGTCGGAAAACGGGCCGCTCATGACGTAGATCGCCAGGCTCTCGCCCGATGGAATCGGTCCGTCGTGATGCTCGTATAGCTCGACGGCCTGGCCCGCCAAAGCCTGCCGCAGGCCGGACGAAAGTGGCAGCTCCCCATCGGCGTACAGCCGAACCGGGATCAGGTCCTTTCGCGCCTCCAGGACGGCAAGGTAGGGCTTGGTCTGTGAGGCAAAGCTGATGGCGCGGGCGGCCCCGCTCTGCGCGGCCAGAACCAGCTCGTAGATCGTCGACAGCGGGTGGCCCAGACGCGCGTAGTCATAGGGATGGCCACAGGCCACAAGCAGCCGGCGCAGCGTCGCTGGATCGTGGATGTCCTGGGCCAAGATCTCGTCTAACGCCCCCAGGAAGCGCGCGACAAACTCGGCCTCCGAATGAAAGCGCGGCAGATCATAGGTGGTGGCTTCTGGTGCCCAGTCCTCTGGGAGGGCGAGCGCTTGTCCCAAAAGTCGCGGCAGGACTTGCACAAGGCGGCGGGCATCAACGGGATGGCTAGCGGTCGTGTTCGTCACGATGCCCAGAGTGTAATCGCAACTGGGGATCGCAGTCCGGCACATCCCGTGTGTTTTGTCGGCTCGCCAGGTTTCGTCCCTCCCGGCGGCTTCCACAGGGCCGGCGAAGCGACCGTTCACGATCGCCGTGAGCCCTCGGACTTGCGCCGGGCTGTCGCGCAGCGGTCTGGCCCGGCCATCCTCGCTAAAGCTTCAGCTTGTCCATGTCGCGGGCCAGCGCATCGGGGGCCACGTGCGAGTAGATCAGCGTCATGTCGAGCGAGCCGTGACCGAGGATGTCCTTGAGGGCGACGATGCTGCCGCCTGATTCGACGAACAGCGAGGCGAAGGTGTGACGCAGCGTGTGCCAGGGCCGGATGGGTACCGTGCAGCCTATCGCTTTGAGCAGATCCGCAAGCCAAGCCGCCGCGCGTTTGGCGCCGAGCGGACACACCAGACCGGCCGCAGACTTCGGACAGATCGTCCGCCATTGTGCAAGCTCATCGACCCAGGTCGCGGGCAGTGGCACGGTGCGCGGCTTGCCCGACTTGGGGGTGCGATCAAAGCTGCGGGCGACGGTCAAACGGCGACGCGGCAGATCGACATCCACCCATCGCAGGCCAAAGATCTCTCCGAAGCGCAGCCCAAGGCGCAGGGCCAAACAGACCGCCACGTAACGGGCTTGCTGCATCGCATCGGTGCGCTGTGATCGCGCAAGATCCAGCAGTCGCCCCGCTTCTTCGGCGCTCAGGCGATCCGTGCTGGAGGTCTTGCGCGGCAGCTTGAGCCCGACCATCGGCGAGGCCGGGATCAGCTCTTGCCGCACGGCCCAGGTCAGCGCCGCTGCCAGCGGCCGGAGCGCTGCCGCCAGCGTGTTCGGTTTGTAGCGCGCCATCAGCTTGTCGCGCAGGCCTTCGAGGTCGCGGCGGCGCAGCTTGGACAGCGGGATCGCGCCGACCACCGGCAGGACGCGAACCAAGGAATAGCCTGCCGCCTTGCGATACCGCTCGGCATCTTTCGCGCGCGGGTGAGCCGAGGCCAAGAAGCGCTCGCACAGTTCGGCCACGGTCATGGTGCTGGCACTCGCCGCCGTGACCACGCCACGTGAAACGTCCGCTTCGGCCTGCGCCAGCAGCTTGCGCGCTTCGCTGTGGCTCATCGCGGCCGTCGTCTTCACACGCCGCTTGCCTTCGGCGTCGAAGTACCGAATCGCCCACTTCTGTCCCCGCTTCAGGATGTCGCCCATGTTGATCCACTCCCTGATCCAGCCGTGCGGCGAACGGCTCGTCGGAGCCCCAAAAGGACGGTCCGGCGGTCGATACCGCCACCGTCGCAAACTCGCATTATTCCACATTTTTTTAGT
>DAORCZ010000025.1:0-22046 GCA_035345735.1 Pseudomonadota bacterium
GGGCGGCCGACTGCATGGCGCGCAGCTGACCCAGGGTCTGCAGCGTCGCCCCGCACGAGAGTCCCAGCTCGCTGCGGTGGAGCACGCCGTGCAGATCCTGACGATCGAAACACTGCTCGGCGGCGCGGGCGTAGAGCATCGCGGCACTCTCCAGATCCCCCCCGCGATGGGTATGCTCGGCCAGCACCATGGCATCGGTCTCGCCCCGCGACTCCAAGAACTGGGCGGCCATGTGATGCCCCTGACGGCGCTCGGGATCGGCGACCAAGCCATAGGCCGCGTCCCGCAGGAGGGCGTGTCGAAAGCGATACTCTCTGTCGTGTGCAAAGCGCGACTTGGCGCAGGGCTCGATCGTCTCTTGCCGCATGAGCGTAGTCAGCCAAGCGTCGAGGTCGGCATGCCCCGCGCTGACGCCGAGGATGGCGGCAACGCCAGTGCGCCAGAATGACTCACCAAAGATGGATGCCGCGAGGAGCGTGTGGCGTGGCCCCGGTTCGAAGTGGCCGACACGAGCCTGCAGCATGGCGAGCACAGTCAGGGGCTGACCGCTCAGCGTGCCCTCCGCCGCGACGCGGATCAGCTCCTCCAAGTACAGCGCGTTCCCCGACGCTTGCTCGATGATGCGGGCAACCACATCGGGCGAGACCTGCGGACCCAGCACCTGATGGATCAGGCGCTCGCTCGCCTTGCGGCTGAGGCCTTTGAGCGCGATGTGCTGGACGTTCTGACCTTGCCACAGCCCCTCGAAACGCTGATAGACCTCGGGCCGCGCCAACGCCAGGATGCACAGCGGCGCTCCCTGGTTGGCCAGCAGGGCTTCATGCAGCAGCGTCACCGTGAGCGAGTCCGCCCACTGCAGATCATCGAGCACAAACAGCACCGGCGCCTGGCGGCACTCGGCCGCCAGCCAATCGAGGAAGGCGCGCTGGATGCTCTCGCGCATGATCTGGGGATCGCGTCGCGCCGCGTGGAGCTCGCTGACCGCCACATCGTCAAATGGGACGGCGCAGAGCTCACCCAGGAAAGCCAGCGCCCGTTCGCTCTGCGCGGGGGATAGGTGCTGCAGCAGGCGTTTGCGCAGGGCGCTCTGCTGCTCGGGCAGGGGGGCGCCGTTGTTGACCTCGCAGAGCTGGCGCAGCGCCTGCGCCAAGATGCCAAACGGGGCGCCAGCGCTCATCATGTCGCCGCGGCCCTTGAGGGTCGTGATGCCGAGCGAACGCTGCTCGGTGCGCCGCAGGAATTCGTGGCGCAGGCGCGACTTACCGACACCGGGGGGAGCGGTCAGGACCAGGCCGAGCGGCTCCGAATCGTTGATGCAGTTCACAAGCTGGGTCTCTAGCATCGTCAGCTCGGCATCGCGGCCGACGCAGCTGGTGGGCTTGCCGAGCAGGGGACGCTCAGTGTCCTCTTCCTTGGCCTGTCCGAGGAGCAGGACGTCAGGCCCGCGAAACTGCATGATGAAGCGATCACCCAGCAGACGAGCGCTGAGCTCATCGACCCAGACCCCAGAGGCAGCACGGCTCGCGCCGGGACGCGAGGAATCAGCACGGCGATGCAGCAGGCGTGCGGCGCGGTCGGCGACCTCACCGACGGTGGTGGTGCCATGCGCCATGCCACGACCGGTGGCGACCACGACCTCGGCGCTGGGCCAGGCATCCTTGATCAGGAGCGCGATGCGTGCGGCCTGCACCGCCTGATCATTGGCGCTGGGCGTGGGCGGTACGCTGACGATCAAGCTGCCGTTCATCAGCACCTCGGCCTGAACCCCGAACGAGTGCAGCATCACCAAAAGAGCGTGGCGGCGCTCGGACGATAGCTGCTCCGAGCTGACTGGGCCGCCGGGGGGCAGGATCAGGGGTCCTTCGGTAGGCGTCGCGATCACCAGGCTGAATAGCGACTGCTCTTTTCCCGGGAAGCTCGACGTGGGCTGCGGCGGCCTTAGCAGGTCGGGCATGGGCTCGCGAACGCTGAGCCGCAGCTTGCCAAGCTCGATGAGGAGCTCCGCAGAGGTCTGGATGCGATGCACGGGATCTTTGACGAGCAGGCGCTGGATCAGCTCGCTGACACTGAGCGGCACGTCGGGGCGGCGCGTCGTGATCGGTCGCACTTCTTCAAACAGGATGCAGACCAGCAGCGCGTAGATCTGTTCGCCATCGAAGGGGGGAGTGCCAGCCAGGCACTCATAAAAGATGCAGCCCAGCGAGTAGAGATCGGTGGCGGGGGTGATCGCCTTTTTGCCTGCCACCTGCTCCGGCGCCATATAGGCCGGCGTGCCGATCAGCCGGCCGGTCGCAGTCATCGAGTGCAGCGTCAGCGTTCGGCGGGCGATGCCGAAGTCGAGGATCTTGACCGCCGCCGGATCACCCCCCGGCAAGAACAGGTTCCGGGGCTTGAGATCGCGATGGATGATCCCTCGCTCGTGGAGCACGGTGAGGGTCTCGGCGATGCGGCGGATCAGCGCGATGGTGTCCGAAAGCGACATCGCACCACGCTCTAGTCGCTGGGCCAGGTCTTCGCCGTCGAGCCACTCCATCGCCAGGTAGCAGTCGCCTTCCGCCGTCTGGCCGTGCGCGACGTGAGCCACGATGGCCGGGTGGTCAAGCGCGGCAAGAATTTCCGCCTCGCGCAAGAAGCGATCCGTATCCGCCTTGCTACTACCTCGGCCGTGCAAAAGCTTCAGCGCAATCGTGTGCCCGGTTGCTTGGTCGGCGGCTCGGTACACGGTGCCCATGCCCCCAGAGCCCGCGATGCGATCGATGACAAAACGATTCGCAAAGACGCTACCGGGACGCAAGATCGACATCGGCCAGATACTCCGCGACTGTGCCTTCAGCCCGCACGAGGAGAACAAACTCTTATATCATGGTGCGCGAGGGGTGCGGCGCGGATCGCAGACCGCCGCGGGCAGGGCTGCCGGGCGACGCCGCCGGCGGGGTAGCGAAGGGAAATGAGTAGCTCAGGTCATCTTCAGGTGGGCATGGTTTTGGATGGGCGTTTTGAAATAGAACGCCATGTGGCCGACGGTGGGATGGGCAGCATCTTCCGCGCCCGCGATCGTCGGACGCTGAAGTGGGTAGCCATCAAGGTCCTGCACCACTTGAGTCCGCAAGATCGCGTTCGTTTTTTTCGCGAAGGCCGCCTGCTCTCCGAGCTACGCCATCCGCGCATCGTCAGCTACATCGCCATCGGCTCCCTGGATGGCGAGCCGTACCTGGTCCTTGAGTGGCTGGAAGGCCACGACCTCAAGACCCACCTCGAACAGCACGGGCACCTCCCGGTATCCACCTCCCTCCGCGTCCTCCGCGGCCTCGCCGAAGCCCTCCGCGTCACGCACGCCCGCGGCATCCTGCATCGCGACCTGAAGCCGACGAATGTGTTTTTGCGGGGGGGATCGCCGGATGCGGTGCTGCTGATCGACTTTGGGATTGCGGCTGGGCCGGGGGGATTTCGCATCACGCGGACGGGGATGATCGTCGGCACTCCGGAGTACATGGCGCCGGAGCAGACGCTACGCGCCCCAAGGCTGGGGCCCGAGACGGACATTTACGCGGCGGGCTGCGTGCTGTTCGAGTGCTTGACTGGGCGGCCGCCATTCGTCGCCAGCGGCGTGCAGGCGCTGTTCGAGCAGATCAAGGGGCAGCCGCCGCCCGAGCTGTCGGAATTCATCGTCGACGTGCCGCCGGGTCTGCAGCCGCTTCTGTCGCACACGCTGGCCAAGACGCCGGCCGAGCGCATCCCCAGCGCAGATGCGCTCTTGCGAGCGCTTGATTCGCTGGAGGCTCAGGCGCGATAAGCAGCGGCGATGGCGCTGGTGTCTTCCAATGTGAGGATGCTGCAGATCTGGTCCCCACGGAAGGTGAGCAGGGTGACCCAATCGAGGTTGCGGGCCACCTGGCCGCTGCGCTTGACGCGCATGCTCTCGCGACCCACGACGGCGACCTGAGACTCGCCCTGCAGGTAGCTTAGAACCTCGACGGCCTCCAGTTCCGCGACATCGCCTTGGCGGGTGAAGTATTCCTGCAGCCCGGCCTTGCCGTGGAACACGCCGGATAGCGGCGTGCCTTCGGCAATCGTCAACTGGCAGGTGACATCCTCGGTGACGGCGGCGAACAGCAGATCGCCACTGCCCGAGGAGATGAAGGCCTCAAAGATCTCGCGTACCAAGGTCAGACGGTCTCGCATCGATGTCTCCCAGTTCAAGTTAGAGAGCGCGGAGGACGGCATGCAACCGCGTCAGGATGCTCGCCACGTGGGGCGGCAGGTTCATGGTGATGTGGTTGCCGGGCGTGACGACGGTCTCCAGCCGGCGAAAGAAGGGCTGCCAGATGTGCTCTAGACCGACGGGATTTACGCCGTCGGCCTCACTGGCTTCGAACAGCAGGCCATCGATCGGCAGGGGGCGTGGACGGTAGGCCAGCAGTGCCTCGAAGTTGGCGCGAAACAGGTGCAGAAAGTGGCGAATGCTGTCGATGCTGGCGTCGGGCGGCAGGCGCTCTTTGGCGCCGTTCTGCTGCAGGAAGTAATGCAGCATCTCATCGTCGTTCATGCGCGACAGCTTCTGCAGGTGGGTGTCGCTGCTCTCGCCGTGCGACAGCAGGTACGAAAGGATCTCGGCATCGCCACGGAAGCCGGCCGGCATCGCGCCTGGGCCTGGGGTGTCGATCAACACCACCAACTCGGGACGCTCGCCCGCCTCAAGTAGCAGCCGGGCCAGCTCGAAGGCCAGGACACCACCAAAGGACGATCCGCCCAAACGGTAGGGGCCTTGCGGCTGCACGCTGCGGATCGCTGCGAGGTAGCTTTGAGCCATCTCTTCGACGCTGGTGAGCGGGGGCGCTTCGCCATCGACCCCTTGGGCAGTGATGCCGTACACCGGCACGACAGAAGCGAGGCCCGCGGCCAGGGCTTGATAGAAGTAGACGTGCCCGCCCACCGGATGCATCAGAAACAGTGGACGCGTGTTGGCGGGGCCGGTGGCCAGGCGGACCAGTCGGCGGGCCGCGTTCTCGACGGTCGGAGCCCGGCCGAGGCTGCGCGCCAGCTCGGCGACGCTGGGGTTTTCTAGAAGGACGTGGGCAGGCAGCGAGGTTCCCAGTTGGCTGCGCAGGGCCTGGGCAAGTTGCACCGCGAGCAGCGAGTCACCACCGAGCTCAAAGAAGTTGTCGTGCATACCGACCGCTTCCAAACCCAGATATTTGGCCCACTGTTCGGCGAGCGTGCGCTCAAACTCGTTGCGCGCGGCGATGAAGGGGACCGCGAGCGCCGGGCGCGGGTGGCGGCGTCGGTTGGGCTCGCGACCTGCGCCTGCGGTCCGCGGTCCCGCGGTGTCACTGCGGTCGGGGGAGGCCGTCGGGTGGGGGGCTTTTGCTGCCCGTCCATCCTGCGCTTTGGCAGTAGGCAGGGCCGTATCGGCGAGCGCCGGGGTAGCCAGGTCGCTGGCTGCGCGTCGGCCCAGGCGGGTCTCCAGCGGCAGCTTGGACACCAGGATGTGCGGTCGTCGGGCCGCGAGGATCAGCTCGAAGAGCTCAACCCCCTCGGCAGGCAGCAGGTAGTCCTTGGTGGGATCGTCGGGCTCGGCCGCGGCGAGGCTGGTCACTTCGCCGCGCAGCACGATGACCACCTTGCCGATGTGTCGCGAACGCGAGAGATACGACAGCGCCGGGGCGACCTCGCTGAGCGGGAATAGGCGCTTGGGCAGCGGGCGAAACTCGCCGATTTCGGCGCGGGCAATGATGTCGGCAAAGCGCAGCCCCAGGCGCGGCAGCGAGCTGAGATAGCCCACAGCACAGAACGATGCCCCGCGCGCAAACAGCGACAGCGCAATCGCCCGCCCTTCGAGTGCGTCGCGAACCCCCAGCTCAACGAAGCGGCCGTGGGGAGCCAAGACGGCTAGGCTGCGCTCCAAGAGCACACCCGACAGAGAGTTGAGGATGACATCCACGCCCTCGCCGCGGGTCAGGCTGAGCACTTCATCGGCAAAGGTCGGCGTGCGCGAGTCCATCACGTGCTCGACGCCCTGGCGGCGCAGGAATTCGCGCTTCTCTTCGCTGCCGGCGGTGGCAAAAATCTGGGCGCCGCTCTGCTGCGCGATCTGCACGGCCGCCAGTCCTACGCCGCCCGCCGCGCAGTGGATCAGCACGCGCTCGCCAGGTCGCAGGCGCGCCAACTCTTCGAGGGCGTAGGTTGCAGTGACAAACGCGACGGGCAGCGTCACCGCATCGAGCTTGTCGATGTTGCGCGGTTTGGGGCGGACAGTCTCGGCCGGTAGGCAGATGGTGGTCGCCAGGCAGCCACTGCCCAGCGCGATGACCTCTTGGCCAACGGCAAGCCCAGTGACCTGGGCACCGACGCTCTGGATGCGACCGACGCACTCAAAGCCCAGGCTGGGCAAGCCTGCCGTTGGCGGGGGCACCAGGCCCAGCGCGACCAACAGGTCTTTGTAGCTGAGGGCCACGGCATCCACTTCGATGGTGACCTCGTCTGGCTTCATGGTCGGCAGCGCGACCCGGCGCTGGGTGACCGAGTCGAGCTGGCCCGGTGACGCAATGGTGATGACGTCGCTGTGCACGATTACCCCCTCTCCTTCCCGTGGCTCGCCATGGGATCGGCATCAGGCCGCGACTCGCTGTGCGGGGATCGGCGCAGCAACTGGATCTCACCGATGTGCAAGAGGAGCTCTCCTTCTGGGTTCAGGAAGTGCAGTTGGGCGTGAAGCGCCTCGGGCTCGGCTTCGATGCGGCCCTGAACTCGTCCGCCTGAAACCAAGCGAGACTGGACAAAAACCGCCGTGAAGGAGGCCACGGTCAACCCGCCGGGCAGGGCGCCGACCAGCTCGCTGATCGCCTGCTGCACGGCTCGCGGATGCAAGAGGTATCCGCTCGCGCTGAGCTCGGGTTCCAGCGGGCAGTGAACGGGCAGTTCGGTGGCCGGGGGCGAGGCCGGGAGGGGGCGCGCGCCTGCTCGGTCGGCGTCGCTGGCCGCGCTGAGCTGAGCCAGCGCATGCTGCCGCCAGGTTCCCGTCCGATCCTGACTCTCGAACAGCAGGCTCAGCTCGCCGCGATCCTCTTGCACGAAGGTGTAAAGCGTCAGCTCCTCGGAATCGGTCAGCGTGCAGGGCTGCAAGATTTGGAGCTCGCGGATGACGAGCGGCAGGCTGAGCCCGCGGGTGCGAGCCAGCGCGCAGGACAGCTCAAGGAAGGCCGCGGCCGGGAACGAGCGCTCCTGCGGATGCCCCCCGCTGCCGAGGTCCAGCTGGCACAGCCACGAGTCGGCCGAGAGGCGTGTGCAGTACGCCCCGCCGCGCGGCGTCGACTCCCACGCCTGGACCAGCGGGTGGGCGTAGCGCGCCGTGCGGTGCGCTTCCTTCCGTTCGGTGGCATGCCTCGCGGCGGCCCCCAGCTCGCGCCAGCCATCCCAGTTCACCGAGATGACGAAGCGGCCTTCTTCGCCATGTCGTGACTCGGCATAGGCATCCAGGAAACAGTTGGCTGCGGCATAGTCAGCCTGGCCCAGACCACCCAAGATCGCGGTCAGGGACGAGCACAGCAGGAAGAAGTCGATCGGGATGTTGCGCAGCGCCCGCTCGAGCGCCAGCGTGCCCTGCACTTTGGCGCGCAGGATCTGAGCGGAGCTCTCGGGGCTGCGGCCGTGCAAGAGGCCTCCCGCCGCCACGCCCGCCGTGTGAATGACGCCATCGAGCGTGCCGTAACGCGCGAGGGCCAGCTCGACAAGCTCGCGCGCCTGCTGCGGGTCGCCGATGTCGGCTTGCTGCACCAACAGGCCACTCGCACTGCTGCGGATTCGCAGATACTTCTCAAGCCGCAGTCGCTGCTCGTCACTCTTGGACTGCGAAAGGATGTGCGGCCAGTCGCTCTCCAGCGGCGGGCCACTGCGGCCCGCCAGGATCAGGCGCGCGTTGTAGTTCACCGCCAGGTGCTCGGCCAAGGTCAGGCCGATGCCGCCGAGGCCACCGGTGATCAGATAGACGCCACCCATCTGCAAGAGCGGCAGGGGCTGCGGTTCGATTTCGCCCAGCGCTTCGTAGACCGGCTGCAGGCGCTCCCCGGCGCGGAAGGCGACCAGTGGCGGGCCACTCGGCAGTGCCAGCTCGCTAGTCAAAAGCGCGAGCACATCGGGGGTCGCAAGCTCGTGCAAGGCGAGATCGATTTGGCGGAAGGGCAGCTCGGGATACTCGACCGGCAGCACCTTGCCCAGCCCACACAGCATGGCCGACAGGGGGTGGCTGGGTTTGCCGCGCGCGGCGACTGCTCCGACGGTAATCACGGTCATCGGCAGCGAAAGAAGGCCGGCCGTACTCAGGCTCTGCACCAGCGCGACGACCGAGAAATACCCTGCCGCCAGCGCAAGCTCGGCGCTTTCAGGGCTGCTGGGAGCCGACAACGCGAAGGCGTGGACAATGCCTTCGGGGCGCTCGCCCCCTAGCTCCTGCCAGAGTTGCGTCAGGTCGGGGAGACTATCGGGGCGAAGCTGGTAGTGACGAGGCCCGAGATTCCCGAAGGCGCTCCCGGTCTGCACGACCAGCGTGCGTTCGCCAAGCCGGCCAGCGAGCTCGTGCGCCAGCGGTGACGCATCGGCAAACAGGATCCACCGTTGGCTTGAACGCGGCCCGGCGGTGGCGGGGAGCGGGGCGGGGCGCCAAACCGGCGCGTACAGCCAGCCCGGCGGTCCCTGCACGCGCGCCACCACGGGTTCGATAGCCGCCGGCAGCGCGTTCTTCGGATCGAGGATCGCCTGGCCATGCATCGTCAGGTGGGTTCGTCGGCCAGACAACGTGCCCGAGATCGTTCCGCGCAGCGGCTGCTGCCGTGTCATGCGCGAATAGGTGCCGCTGGCGTCGCGGGGATAAAGGGCAGTCAGCCCGCGCACCGCCCAGAACTTCTTGCGCTCGAACGGATAGGTCGGCAGGTGTAGGCGTTGGGGTGGCGGGCCTGGCTGCAGCTTGGACCAGTCGACAGGCAGGCCGGCACAGAACGCCGCTCCGAGTACGGCCAGCGTCCGCTCGGTCTCGCTGGTCGTCTCGGAAGCCCGTCCCAACGTGGGCAGCGCGACAAGGTCGGCTGGGCGATCGCTGTGTCGTCGGGCGAGGGCCAACAGCGTCTCTCCCGGCCCGGCTTCAATCAGGAACGAGGCCTGGGCCAAAAGCTTGCCCAGCGCTTGATCGAAGCGCACCGGACTGCGCAGCTGCCGCACCCAGTAGTCGGGATCGGTGGCCTGTCCAGGATCGATATAGTCGCCCGTCAGGCACGACAGGAACGGCAGCTTGCCAGGGCGCAGCTGCACGCGACGGACCGCTCGCAAGAAGCGATGCAGGATCGGCTCCATCAAGCGCGAGTGAAACGCGTTCGAAGTTCGCAGCCGCCGACCTTCGACGCCGCGTTCGACCAGTCGCTCGGTCAGGGCTTCGATGGCGCGCAGCTCGCCGCTGACCACGCACTGACTGCTGCTGTTGATGACCGCCAGATCCAGGCCCGGCAGCAGCAGCGCTTGCGTCTCGGCCTCGCTCAGCGGGACGGACAACATCGCTCCCGGCGGCGTATCCGCCATCAGGCGTCCGCGTTCGGCGACCAGCAAAAGCGCGCTCGGCAGGCTGAAGACCTCGGCCAAGCAGGCGGCCACATATTCACCCAAGCTGTGACCCAGCAGACCCGCCGGGCTCAGACCGACGTGCATGAGCAGCTTGGCTACCGCGTACTCCACGGCGAACAGCACTGGCTGGAGGATGGCTGTCTGATCGAGCGGTCGCCGCTCGGTCAGCGTCTGCAAGAGCGGTAGGCCGACCTCGCTGCGCAAGATGCGATCGGCTTGGCCCAGCTCATCGGCGAAGAACGGCACATCGCCAAGGAGGGTCGTCGCCATGCCCGCGAGCTGCGCGCCTTGGCCGGGAAACAGCAGGCCCACCTTGGGGGCAAGCTCTGGCTTGGCTTGCATGCTGATTTGATCGCGCAGCTTGCGGATCGCATCGGCGGGATCGCAGGCGACGATGGCGTGGCGGTAGCGACGCTCGACGCGCCCGACTTGCAGGGTGTGCGCCACCTGCGGCAGGGGCGAGTCGGTCTGTTCAAGGAAGCTGGCCAGCTCACTGCAGCTTCGTCGCACCGCCGGTCCCGAGGCCGCTGAGATCGGCAACACCACCGGTCGCGAGACGGTGCTGCTCGCAGCGCGCGGCGGAGCCTCGGCCACGATCACGTGCGCGTTGGTGCCACCGATGCCAAACGAGCTGACGCCAGCCGCTAGCGGGCCCGTCGCCGTCCAGCTCTGCAGCTGGGTGTTCACATAAAACGGGCTGTCGGCTAGCGCGATCTCGGGATTGGGCTTCTCAAAGTGAAGCAACGCAGGCAGCGCGCGATGTTTGATCGACAGCACCGCCTTGATCAGCCCGGCGATTCCAGCGGCGCAGTTCATGTGGCCGACGTAGGTCTTGGCCGAGCCCAGGGCGCAGTGCGCGCGCGGGGCCCCACCCGCCCGGAAAACCTGATCCAGTGCGGCGAACTCAATGGGATCGCCCAGCGCCGTACCGGTGCCGTGGGCTTCGATCAGCGTGATGTCTCGCGGCGTCAGGCCGGCATAGGCCAGGGCCTGGGTGATGACATCGACCTGGCCATTCACCGACGGGGCCGTGAAGCCGACCTTCGCTTCGCCATCGTTGTTTAGGGCGACGCCACGGATGACGGCATAGATGTCATCGCCATCTTCGAGCGCTTCTGACAAGCGCTTGAGCACTACCGCTCCCACGCCATCGGCCGGCACTGTGCCCTGCGCGCGCGCGTCGAAGGCTCGGCACTTGCCGTCGGGGGACAGGATCATGCCATCGCGATACCAGTAGCCGACGCGGGTCGGCACGCTCAGCGAGGCCCCGCCGGCCAGCGCCATGTCGCACTGGAACGACAGCAGCTGCTGACACGCCAAGGCCACCGCGACCAGCGAGCTAGAGCACGCGGTCTGCACCGCCATGCAGGGCCCATGCAGCCCCAGCTTGTACGCGGTGCGGGTGGCGACGAAGTCTTTGTCGTTGCCGATGATCAGCTGATACGAGGTCAGCGGATCGCCCCCGGCACTCGGCCAGCGCAGGAGGTAGTCCGGGCTGCCCACCCCGGCGAACACGCCGATCAGACCCTTATACGTCTGGGGATTACAGCCCGCGTCTTCCAGCGCGGAGAGCGCGCACTCCAACCAGATGCGATGCTGCGGATCGGTGCGTTCGGCCTCGTGCGCACCCATGCCAAACAGCGTCGCGTCAAAGCCATCTTCGTCGGCGATGAGGCCGCGCGCTCGCACGTACGAGGGGTTCTTCACCACGCTTGATGGCACGCCCGCCTGCACCAGCTCCTCGGCGCTGAAGTGGGTGATGCTGTCTACGCCATCGCGCAGGTTGCGCCAGTAGCTTGCGATGTCTGGGGCCTTGGGGAAGCGACCGGCCATGCCAATGATGGCGATGCTCTCTTGTGTATCGCTCATCGACCGCGCCTTCCGCTGGGTTTCTGCGCTTGGGCCCGCGCGGCTCGCTCGGCCGCGCTGCGCTGCGTGTCTTGTGCGCTGGGTCGCCCGCGACCGATCAGCGTGCCCATCGCCTCGATCGTCGGGTTGGCGAACAGATCGGCGAGCGGGATGCGTACCCCGAGCTTCGCTTCCAGTCGGACCTGCACTTCGATGAGTCGCAACGAGCTACCCCCGACGTCAAAAAAGTTGGCCGTACGAGGGACGGCGCGACCGAGCACCGCGAGCCAGATCTCAGCGACCAGTGCCTCCCACTCGCCCTGCGTGCTGATGTCGCCGCTTGTCGCTTCGGCGTGACGGGGTAAGGCGCGCACATCGAGCTTGCCGTTCGGCGTCAGCGGTAGGCTGGGCAGCCCGATGAACTCGGACGGGATCATCTGCGGTGGCAGCAGCGCCCGCAGGTTGCGGCGCAGCTCCCCCAGGAACTCGCCCTCTCCCGGATCGGGCGCCCCGCCCCTTGTGTCGCCCCGCACCACGTAGGCCAGCAGGCGAGCGGCGGCACCCTCGCCATCGACTCGCACCACGGCGGTCTTTACGCCCGGCTGACTCGCGAGCGCGCTTTCGATCTCGCCGAGCTCGATGCGGAAGCCCCGGACCTTGCGCTGCTCGTCTCGCCGTCCCAGGAACTCCAGCTCGCCATCGGCTCGCCAGCGCACCAGGTCGCCGGTGCGATACAGCCGCTCGGTGACATCCGGCATGTGCTCCGGGAAGCGCTCGCGGCAAAGCTCCGGGCGGCCGTGGTAGCCACGCGAGAGGCCTGGCCCGCCGATGTAAAGCTCGCCGGGGACTCGCGGGGGGACCAGCCGACCCGTGGCGTCGAGGACGAAGACCAGCCAGCCAGCCAGGGGTCGCCCAATCGCGGGCGTCATCGGTGTGTCGCCTGGGGCTGCCGGGCGGCACTCGCCCACCGTCGCGACGATCGTTGTCTCGGTCGGGCCGTAAGCATTGCGGAAGCTGCGATCCCCCGCGAAGCGCTCGACCAGCTGCGCCGGGCAGGCCTCTCCCCCGACGAGCAGCAGCCGCAGATCGGGCAGTGGCTTGTCGGGTAGCTGCGACAGCACGGAGGGCGGCAAGAGCACCTGATGGATGCGTTCCTGGGCGAGAAATTCAAAGAGATCGCCTCCAACGAGCGGGGTCCGCTGCGCTGGAATCACCAGCGTGCCGCCCTGCGAAAGCGCGATGAGCAGCTCGGCAACCGACCAGTCAAAGGACAGGGACGCAAACTGCAGCAGACGCTGCCCGCTGGGCAGGGGGAAGGCCGCGGGAATGGCCTGCGCCAGAGCGGCCAGCGAGCGCTGCTCGATAAGCACCCCCTTGGGCTGCCCCGTCGAGCCCGAGGTGTAGATGATGTAGGCCAGCGCCCGGCCGGCCTCCTCGTGCGGCGGCTGCGGCTCGTCCCCCCTGGGCCCCGCGACTTCGGTCTGGGCCAGGGCCAAAAGGTCCAGCTGTCGCCCGGCATGACTCAGCAGATCGGCGGTCTCGGGCACGGTCAGGATCAGCGTGGCCCCGCTATCGCGCAGCATGAATTCCAGTCGCGCTTCCGGATAGTTGGGGTCCAGCGGTACGTAGGCGGCGCCCGCCTTCCACACGCCCAAGATGCCGGCGATGGCGGCCGGACAGCGGGGGCAGGCCAGCGCGACCCGGCTCTCGCGACCGATCCCCAGTTCGGTCAGCGCCGCGGCGATCCGTCCCGACCAGCGGTCGAGCTCGACATACGAGACCCCCTGCGATCCGCAACGCAGCGCCTCGGCGTCCGGCTGCGCCGCGACTTGCCCGGCAAAGAGGGCGAGCGGCAGCGGCGGCGTCGTCGTCGCCAGGGAGCGACTGGCGGCGCGTCCCGACCACTCATCAAGGAGCAGGCTGCGCTCGCTCTCCGACAGCATGTCGAGCTCAGCCAGCGGGGAGTCCGGGCGACGACAGCCGGCGAGCAGCAGGCGCCCCAAGTGATCGATCAGCTGATCGATATGGGCGGCGGAATAAAGATCCGTGGCGTACTCCAGCTCGCAGTACAGCGCCGCGTTTGCCGTCGAGCCATCGGTCGGATTGGTCGTCGTTTCGGGCCAGGCGTAAAGCGTCAGGTCGTAGGGCGACTTGCCGGGATCGACGGGGACAGGCGAGGTCTGAAGGCCACCCAGGCGCAGGGCCGCGCGTGTCCCGGGCTGTGGCGCAAACGCCAGCTGAAACAGCGGGTGTCGGCTGGGATCATGCTCGCCCTGCAGCCGTTCGCGCAGCCGAGAAAACGGCAGCTCGCTATGGGCGAATGCGGCGTGCGTCGCCTGGCGGACACCCCGCAAAAGCTGACGGAAGCTGGCCTCGCTCGTCGGATCGGCCAGCCGGACGCGGATGGGCAAAAGATTCAGCAGCGGTCCCTGCAGCGACTCGCTGCCCGCGGCATCGCGGCACGCATAGGGCATGCCGATCACCAGATCGCGCCCGCCGCTGTAGCGCTGCAGCAGGGCAAACAGCGCAGAAAATAGGACCGTGTTGACCGTTGCGCCCTCCGCGGTCATCAGCGGCCGCATCTCCTCGCGGGCTGCCTCGGGCAGGTGGAAGGCGCGCAGGGCGCCGCGCAGCGATGGTGTGCGCGGTCGGGGATGTTCGGGGGGAAGCTCGCTGTGGGGCGGGGCTTCGGCCAGGTTGGCCAGGAAATAGGACTCACTTTCGCGCATCCGCGGCGAGTCCAGACTCTGTCTGCGGGCTGCCGCATGCTGGAAATAGGAATGACGCGGCGCCGAGATCGGAGTCTGGTTGTAGTCGGCCGCTAGCTCGCCGAGCAGCCCCGCCAACGACCAGCCATCGGTAATCAGGTGGTGCAGCACCAGCAGGAAGATGTGCTCGTCTGCGGCCCCGCGCACCAGCCAGGCCGCGCCCGCCGCTTGCCCCAGATCGAAGGGACGGCGCGACAGCTGACGCAGCCGCTCGGCGAGGGCCTCGGGGGCCTGGTCTCCGTCGAGCAGCTGCAGGTCGAAGGTGGGCGCATCCGCCGTGCGCTGCATCGGTCGATCGTTGTGGATCCCGAAACGGGCCCGCAGCAGCGGATGTCGCTCCTGGGCCCGTTGCAGCGCCCGCCGCAGGCGCTCGACATCTAGCTCGCCGCGTAGCCGTGTGGCGGCCGGGCAGTGGAAGGCCGGACTCTCGGGCGACAAGCTCTGCACAAACCACATCTGCTCTTGAATCGGCGACAGCGGCTGCCAGGCCGACTCGTCGATCGCAGGCAGGGGCACAGGCGCTGGCGGGGGCGCCGCCTGCAACCCATCAAGCAGGGCTGCGAGTTCACGCACCGTCGAGTGCGCAAAGATCGCCGCGGGCGGCAGCGTGACCCCATGCTGCTCAGCGAGCTGCAGCGCCAGCTGCATCGCCTGCAGCGAGCTCCCCCCGCCCTCGAAAAAGTCGGCATCCAGCGTCTCGACCGTCCGGCCCAAGGCCGCGGCGAACAGTCCCGCCACCGTCTGCTGATGGGCGTTCCAGGTCGTCGCGATGGCGCCCTTTTCGGCGGCGACCGGCGGCGGCAGCGCCTCGCGATCGAGCTTCCCATTTTGCGTCAGCGGAATCCGCGGAACCGCCTGCAAGCTCGATGGGCACAGATAGTCCGGAAGCTGCGCCCGCAGCCGCTCTTTGAGCTCCGCCAGATCCACCATAGCGTCGGCGCGTGGGACGACATAGGCCGCCAAGCTGGCCCGGCTATCGTCGCGGCGCACCACCACGGCGGCATCGCTGATCCCGGGCAGACCGCGCAGCGCAGCTTCGATCTCGCCGAGCTCGATGCGATGGCCATCGATCTTGACCTGCTGATCGATGCGCCCCAGATACTCCAGCTCTCCGTCAGGGTGGCGCCGCACCAGGTCACCGGTGCGGTACAGGCGGCGCCCCCCGTCGGCGGCCCCGTCGCCGGGCCCCTTATCACCCACCCGGTTGGCCGCAACGAAGCGCTCGGCCGTGAGCTGCGGGCGGTTCAGATAGCCGCGTGCCACGCCCGCCCCGCCGACCCACAGCTCGCCCTCTGCCCCCTCGGGGACCGGCTGCTGCCCCGCATCCAGCACCTGCAGGTCCAGATCGGGAATCGGCACGCCAATCAGACTGCGCGTCTCCTCGACATCGGCGGAGTGCAGCGGTCGGTAGGTGATGATCACCGTCGTCTCGGTGATGCCGTACAGGTTGAAGAGCTGCGGCGTCGTTTCCCCATGGCGCGAGAACCACGGTCGCAGGGTGCGCAGATCCAGGGCTTCTCCGCCCAGCATCACGTAGCGCAGGGCCAGCCCGGGTTGCTCTGCTCTCTCGCTGGCCAGGGCATCGGCGCGCATGAACAGGCGAAACTCCGCCGGGGTCTGATTCAGGACGGTGACCCCCTCTGAACGGACCAGCCCATAGAAGCCCAGCGGATCGCGGCTCAGCTCATACGGCACCATGACCAGCCGACCGCCGTAAAGAAGCGCCGCCCACATCTCCCAGACCGAGAAGTCGAAGGAAAAGGAATGAAACAGCGTAAGGACATCGCTCGACGTAAACCCGAACCAGGTCTCGGTCTGGCGGAACAGCCGCAGCAGGTTGGCATGGGTCACGCACACACCTTTGGGTTTGCCCGTGGAGCCCGAGGTGTAGATGACGTAAGCCAGCGAGTCATCGGCGAACCCGGGCTGGGGCAGGGGGGCGGCGGTTCCTTCCTGCTCTGCAGTTCCGGCCGCGGGCACCCCCAGATCCCCGGACGCCACGAGGGGACCTTCAACAAAGGAATCCAAGGGAACCGTCGCCGCCGAGGTGTCGGCATACAGCGACTGCAGCCGGGCATCGGTCAGAACCAGCGGGCAGCCGCTGTCTTGCAGCAGGAAGCTCCGTCGCTCAGCTGGGTAGGCGGGGTCGAGCGGCAGGTAGGCGCCCCCGGCTCGCATGACCGCCAGGACCGCGATCACAAACGCCGCCGAGCGCTCGGCCGAGATGCCGACCAGGGACTCGTGAGTGATTCCTAACTGGCGCAGCTTGCGAGCCAGGGAATCGGCCCGCGCGGCCAACTCGCGATAGCTGATATGCCTTCCTCTATCGGTAATTGCGATAGAAAAAGGAGTCTCTTCCGCCCATCGCCAGACTGCCCAATGTATGGCCGGTTCCCGAGCTGCGAATACTTCTCCACTCGCCATAGACAAAGCCCCCCTGCACGATGGCCAGCCGGTTGCCCGCACAGAGGTTGGGCCTGCCGACTAGCTGCAGGATCGTAGCACCAACTTCAGGCAGGAATAGCCGCGCAGGGAATCGACTATGGAGTCGCAGACTTAGGAAGCGGCCGTCAGGAATGGGACCGGAATGAGGCGGGGTAAACATTCTAAAACCGTGTCGTCGGGTCCTCGCAGGTCGGGCGACCGGTTGTGCGGGCGAGGGGCGGATTCGCTAGAAGCTGACCTTGCCTTTGAGGAATAGCTCGGTGCCGCCGGCCGCCGGATCACCGAATTTCGTCGAGCGGTTACCCAGCATGACGAAGCCGCCGAGCATAAGCTCGGTCGCGTCATAGACCGTCCAGACGATCTGCGGGAACAACACACCGGTCGGCTCGTAGTCATCCCAGAGCCCGCTCGCCAGATCGATCGAGGGCACTTTGATGACGCCGAACAGACGAAAAAGGAGTCTCTCGCTCAGCGTCTTTACATCGACGCCGGCCACGATGTAATCGCCAATGCGCGACTCGACGCGAGGTTCCTCTTTGATGTTGTTGGCGTCTTTGCGCGGACGCGCGATGCGGCCGGCTCCGAATTCATCAATGAAGCCATGCACGTACTGGACGTTTAGGTAGACCCGACCGCCAATCGTGTAGTCGGCACCGACCGTGGCTTTGACAAACGGGGTGTTGTCGATGACGACTGGCCGCTCGACGGTGGTCCCGGCTGGCCGGATGTAACGGACGTAGCGACCGATGACGTCGTCGTAGACATACTCCATGGGCTTGACGGTGGGCGGCGAGGTGACTTGGTCATAGACCGCCAGATCGACCTTGCCTGGCAAGTACAGCGCGGCCTCCATCCAGTAGCCAAGTCCGCCGAGCTTTTCGATCGAACCGGCGAGCTCAAGTCCAATGACGTCTTCCCGCGGGTAGACCAGCTGCGTCTTGATCAGGTTGGTATCGATGCTGCCGGTGGCCAACGACCACGCGGGGACTGGAATGCCGAAGCGGCCGTGGTAGTACGACACTCCCATGTCTTGATCCCACAGCTTCCAGGCCACCCGTCCGCCGGCTTGCATGTTGGAAAAGTTCAGCTCCGGGGCCAGCGGATCGGCTTCGATGGTCAGCGTGCGTCCGGACGGAATCAGCGCCCCGGTATTGGGATCGACGCGCGGGACATACAGCGTCCGTTCGTTATCAAGTGCGGCGCGAATTCCCTGATTCAGCACCGGGGCCGGCCGCAGAGGATCGAGTAGCGCAAGGGGAGCCGTGCGGGGAAGCTGCGCTGGCCGAAACACCGGCACCAGAACCGCCGTAATGTTCAGATCTCCCACCGGATTCCAGTCGGCGCGCACCATATTGTTGGCCAGCGCGCGGCCGAACATCAGGGGGTCTGATAGGTCCAGGGTGTTGACGTTGGCGATGGGATTGAACTTGTCGGCCGCTCCCCAGGGGACCACCTGACGTCCAATCCGCAGATCGAAGCGCGGGATGGCGTTACCGAACAGGTTGTTGATGTCGATATAGGCGGCGTGAAACTCGAAGTAGAACGGATCGACATAGGGGCGCAGCGTGCTGGAGTCAATGTTCTTCAGATCCGAGAAGCCCCAGGTCACCATCTCGACATCGGCGACGGCGCGGACCTTCTCGCCAATGCGCGCGGTCAAGGCGCCGCGGATGCGGTTCTCATTGCGCGAGATTCCGTTTTTGAGCAACAGCCACTGGCTCGGCTGCGGGGCCGGGGCCGGCTGCTCATCCGAGAGGATGCGAGCCCGGATATCGCTGCTGACGTAGCCGGAAAACTTGAACTCGACATCGGCCTGCGCTGATCGGGGGCCGACGAGCGGACCTAGGAGGCAGCCCAAGCAGAGTCCCCAGCCGAGCCATTGTCGCAGCGGGGAAAGGGGGGGCAAGAGCCGAAGGAGACGGCGCGTGAGCGGGGCAGGGGGGATGGAGCGCATGCGCCCCGCTATACCGCGGCTCGGCAGTCACACGGCAAGCAATTTGTCGTCGCTCCCGGACCTGCACCCGTGATGCCGGGCGGCAGTGTGCGAAACCGCGCAAGACACACCGCATGGCCTGCGCAATGTGCGAAACCGCTCTCAATCTGCGCCTGAGTCTGTTGTGTACATGACAACAGATCGGGAGGCTTGATAGGGTGCAGGGATGATCGACCTTCGCTCGTGCCGTGTGGCTCTTCTCTGTGGTCTGTTCCTGGGTCTTAGTCCGTCCGCCCAGGCGCAGCCCAGCCCGTCGCCCAAGCCGCTGCCGCCGCTGGCTCCGGTGAATCGCTTGGTGCTGAACAACCTGCTGGTCCTGCGGCTGAATCCGGTGGGTCTGGAAGATCAGATTCGCTTTGGTTTGCAGCACCGGCTGTCGGAAGAGAGCGATGGTCCGCTGTGGCGCGACACCTTCCTATTTGCTGGCATTGCTCCGCGCATCAACCCCGCCTTTATCAAGATCGGACCGTCGGTCGAGATCCAACCCATCTCGATCTTCAACCTGCGGGTGGGGCTGGAGTACATGCAGCTCTTTGGGACGTTCGGCTTCCTGCAGTCCTATTCCTCGCCCACTGATGAATATGACGACAAGCGGCTGGCCGCCTGCTCTACGCGCTCGGCGCTGGACAAGTGCATGTATCAGACGGAAGACGGCAGCACGGTGACTGGCAGCGACGACGTGCGCAATACCCCTGCCGCCGGTCTGCACCTGATGATCGAGCCCCAGCTGCAAGTAAAGCTCGGTCCAGTGCTCCTGCGTGACAAGCTGGCTATCGAGTACTGGGCGATGGGAACGCGGCCGGGCTCGCGCGTCTTTTACGACGTCACGTTGGATACCCTGGTGCCGCGTCGCGGCTGGGTCATCGCCAATGATCTGGATGTCCTCTTCATCACGCGCTTCCGCTTGGCCGCCGGTCTGCGCTACTCGGTGGTGCAGGCGCTGTATGCCGATAGCGACTTCCGACCGGGCGAGGATCGCAGCCTGGCGGACAACACCGTGCAGCGCCTGGGACCGACGCTGTCCTATACCTTTTTCGATCGCGGCTACACCAGCTTTAACAAGCCCACGCTGCTCCTCGTCATGAGCTGGTTCCTCGACCACCGCTATCGCCAGGGCCAGGCTTCCTCGGCCATCCTGCCCGGCGTCTTCGTGCAGTCTCCCGCGATGCCCTACATCGTCGTCGGCTTCTCGTTCCAGTCGGACCTCATCAACCGCGTGGACAACCGGCGACGCCCCTAGCTGAAGAGGCTGCTGCCCCTCCCGTAAACAGCGTGCGCGGTGGGTATCGGTACTTGGCCCCTCCGGCGGGCCGTCGGCGGCAGCAGCGACTGTCTTTTTGCCGTGCGGCGGCGGGAACTGGCTTATACTTCTCTAGCTGAAACGGGCCAGCGTCGGGGGAAGCATGCCCTTGCAGTACAGCAAGCTCGGGGACTACGAGATCGTGCGGCTCATCGGTCAGGGCGGTATGGGGGCCGTCTATGAGGGCCTCAATCCGCTGATCGGGCGGAGCGTGGCGATCAAGGTCCTCTTGCCGGAATACGCGAATCTCGACGAGGTTGTGCGGCGCTTCTTCAACGAAGCCAAGGCCGTCAACGCCATCAAGCACCCCGGCGTTGTGCAGGTCTCCGACGTCGGCACCGCCACCGACGGCAGCCTGTTCCTGGTGATGGAACTCCTGGAAGGCCACACCCTGTCGCAGCGCATGCAACAAAGCGGTGGCCGGCTGAGCGAGGACGAGACCCTCACCATCTGCTGGCAGCTCGCCGGCGTCCTTTCCGCCGCCCACGCCAAGAACATCGTTCATCGCGATCACGGCCGAAAAAACAAAATCTGTTCCCCCCTCGGCCACAAGGCCACTTATCGACAGAGAACAGACTACGCAGACGCAGGTCTCCCTTTGTCGTAGAGGACGGCAGCGGCCCTTGCCGGGCGCAGTGTGATCGCAGTGGGTCGGGAAATCCGTATATTCCATCGTACCGGCAATCAAAGAGCGATATGATCGCCCCTTATGCCGGTTTTCCCCGGTTTATGTCGATGCTGGCCGGAGCGGTGCGCGAGTATCAGGTCTGGGCCGCGCGCAGCGTCGCCGCAGCAAGCAAACGGGTCGAATCGAGCACGGGTAGGACGCTATTTGTGTTGTTGATGAGCAGGGGGAGTTCGGTGCAGCCCAACACCACCGCATCGCAACCGGCGTCGCGAAATGCGGCAATCCATTGCTGCAGCTGTTGCACTTGCGCGGGATGGAATTGGCCCACCACCAGTTCATCCATGATCAGCGTTTGCAGGGCGTGCATGGTTGCCGTGTCGGGCAAGACGTATTCGATTTGATGCTCGGCTAACGCGTCGGGATAAACGCGGCTCTGCAACAACCAACGTGTGCCGAGCAAGCCCAGGCGCCGAAAGCCCTCCTGCCGTGCACGCTGGGCTACAGCCTCGGCAATCGACAACCAGGGCAGCGGCGAGTGCTCACGCAGCAAGGGGAGCGCTTGATGCAAGGTATTGTCGGGGCAGATCAATAACTGCGCACCGGCTTTGGCGAGCAAGTGTGCGGACTGCAGCATGATGCGCGCTACACCTGGCCAGTCATTGTGATTTAAACATTCAACATAGCGCGATAAAGAAGGTGTGTGCAGAGTGACTTCAGGGTGCTGATGTTGGCCCAGCTCTTGTTCGCCCAGCTCGCATAGCGTTTGATAACAAAGCGCCGCCCCGGCAGCCGAACAACCGACTATGCCGATGTGTTTAAGCATGAAATCAGTCTCCTTTTTTCGCATGTACCTAGCCTAACCCTGAGCCCCGGCGAGTGCCGAGCACTTCATGCGCCCAAGAAAACGGTCGCGAGGATGCGGCAATCTCCGACGGCACACACGGACTGGCATGACGTTAGCTCGGTGAAGATGTGATCCAAATAACTATTTCTAATCACCGAAAGTTACCTTATTACCCGCAGGAACCTTCATCGCACCGACGGGCGCAATTGATTTAGACGGACAGACCTCAAGCCCGGCAACGTCATGGTGGTGCCGGATTTGGCCGGGCCGGGGGGCGAGCGGGTCAAGCTCTTGGACTTTGGCATCGCCAAGCTGGGGGCGGAACACCTGCAGGGCGAGGACATCAAGACCCGGACCGGCCAGACGCTGGGCACGGCGGCCTATATGTCCCCCGAGCAGTGCATGGGCGACCAGCTCATCAGCGGGCAGAGCGATGTGTACTCGCTGGGGGTGGTGATGTTTCGCCTGCTGTGCGGTCGCTTGCCGTTTATCTCGACGGCGGGCGAGATGGCGCTGGGGATGATGCACCTCAACAAGCCACCTCCACTGGTCAGCGAGTTTGCACCCACCGTCTCGGGCTGGCTGGTGGACTTGGTCGGCCGCATGCTGGCCAA
>DAORCZ010000026.1:0-21926 GCA_035345735.1 Pseudomonadota bacterium
AGCATCTTCTGACACAAAGAGCTGCTGCTGTAGCTCGCGCTCTAGGGCCAGGCCCGCTTCCAGGCTCTGCTCGACCCCGGCTTGTACCGCGCGCTTGATCCGTCCCACGGCCATAGACGCCCGCCCCGGCGGGCAGAAGCTCTGCGCGTAGCGCAGCGCGACGGTCTGGAAAGTCTCGCCCTCCGCGACGGACAAGAGCTCGTTGATCAGGCCCAGCCGCTGCGCCTCCGCCACGTCCAGGTTCTGTCCCTTGGCCATCAGCTCAATGGCGCGACTCTTGCCCAGCAGTCGCGCCAGGCGCTGCGTGCCTCCGGTGCCCGGCAGGACGCCCAGCGCGACCTCGGGCAGCCCGACCTTGAAGCGAGCCCCCTGCGGTGCAATGCGCAGATCCGCGGCCAGTGCGACTTCCAGCCCGCCACCGACGGTGTGGCCGTTCAGCGCGGCGATCACCAGTTTCGCCGTATTTTCGATCCGCAGCAGCGTCTCGTTGGCGTGCAGGCAGAAGTTGTATTTGAAGCTGGGGGCCACGCGGCCGAGCATCGCGATGTCAGCGCCGGCGCAGAAGAAGCGATCGCCGGCTCCGCTGATCACGATGACATGCACCTCGTCATCCATCCGAGCCCGCAGGATGGCGGCATCCAGCGCTTGCATCAGTTCGTAGGAATAGGTGTTGGCGGGCGGATTGCACAGTGAGAGCAGCGCCACGCCAGAGTCGACCTGCACCTGGACCAGCGCCGCCCCAGCCGGGGTCGAATTTGTCGTCTGCATGGCGGCGAAATCTACCATGCCGCAGCGGCAGTCATTACAGTTCTGGGATGCAAACTGGACAGCCCAGAGGACTCTCTAGCGACGTCTACTCTCGTCTGCTCTCCATCGTCGGTCAGAGCGCCCTGATCACCGACGCCGATGAGCTGGTGCCCTACCTGCGCGAGCAGCGCGGCAACTACCAAGGCCACAGCCAGCTGTGCATCTTGCCGAGCACGACGCAGCAGGTGGCGGACGTCGTGCGGACCCTCTACGAAGCTGGCATCCCGATGGTGCCGCAGGGAGGCAACACCGGCCTGTGCGGGGGGGCCGTGGCCGCCGAGTCGGGCGAGCAGGTGCTCATCAACCTCAAGCGGATGAATCGCATCCGCGCGGTCGATGCCGATAACTTCACGCTGACTGTCGAAGCCGGCTGCATCCTCGCCGATGTTCAGGCCGCCGCCCTCGCTGCCGAGCGGCTGTTCCCGCTGAGCCTGGCCGCCGAGGGAAGCTGTCAGATCGGCGGCAACCTGGCCACCAACGCCGGCGGCACGCAGGTCCTGCGCTACGGCAATGCGCGCGAGCTGGTCCTGGGCCTAGAGGTCGTCTTGCCCGACGGTCGCATCCTGGACATGCTGCGTAGCCTGCGCAAAGACAACACCGGCTACGATCTGCGCCACCTGTTCTGCGGCGCGGAAGGCACGCTGGGCATCATCACCGCTGCTGTTCTGAAGCTGTTCCCACGCCCGCGCGAGCAGGTGACGGCCATCTTGGCCCTACCGAACTTGCACGCTGCGATCTCGGTCCTGTCCCTCGCCCGCACTGAAACCGGCGACGCCATCACCGGCTGCGAGTTCATCTCGCGCACTGCGCTGGACATGGTGCTGCGTCACATCCCCGGCACGCGCGATCCGCTGCCCGGTAAGCACGACCTCTATCTCTTGCTCGAAGCCACTTCGACCTCCAGCGAATCGGCACCAGATGGCGAAGCCGCACAGGGCAGCGAGGCGGGACGCGCCCTCCTGCGAACCTGCGAGCGCCTGTTCGAGCAGTGCAGCGACGCCGGACTGATCGACGACGCCGCGATTGCCCAGAACGCCGGCCAGCGCGCCGAATTCTGGCGCCTGCGCGAGAGCATCCCCGAGGCCCAGAAGCCCGAGGGAGCGAGCCTCAAGCACGATGTCTCGGTGCCGGTCAGCCTAGTGGCCGATTTCGTCGTCGAGGCAAGCACCCGCGTCACCGCCGCCCTACCTGGCCTGCGCGTCTGCGCGTTTGGTCACATCGGCGATGGCAACATCCACTTCAACCTCAGCCAACCGATCGGCAGCCCGGCCAGCGCTTTTGTCGCCGAGCGTGATCGCATCAGCACGCTCGTCCACGATCTCGCCGTAGCGATGGGCGGCAGCTTTAGCGCCGAGCACGGCATCGGCCGCCTCAAGCGCGATGAGCTTCGTCGCTACCGCAGCCCGGTCGAGGTTGCGGTAATGCAGTCCATCAAGTCCGCTCTCGACCCCCGCGACCTGATGAACCCGGGCAAGGTCTTGTAAGCACGCGCCCCCCGCGCGCCCCCCAAGCGAACACCGATCTAGCCGTTCAGGCCAATCGTCTTGCTCAGGAAGGACAGGACGTCGGCCGCTTCGGCGATGCGCTTGCTCGTCGGCTTGCCCGCCCCGTGCCCGGCGCGCACTTCGATGCGGATCAGCACCGGTGCGCCACCACTCTTCTGCGCCGCTTGCAGAGCGGCCGCGAACTTGAAGCTGTGACCCGGGACCACACGATCGTCGTGGTCTGCCGTTGTCACCAGCGTCGCGGGATACGTCGTGCCGGCTTTGATGTTGTGGTACGGCGAGTAGCGGTGTAGCGCCTTGAACTCTTCCGCGTTGTCCGAGCTGCCGTAGTCGTCGATCCACTCCCAGCCGATGGTGAACTTGTGGAAGCGCAGCATGTCCATCACGCCGACTGCGGGCAGCGCTGCACCGAAGAGCTCGGGCCGCTGCGTCATCGTCGCGCCGACCAGCAGACCACCGTTCGAACCACCGGCGATCGCCAGTCGCTTGGGTTGCGTCCACTTGTTGTTGATCAGCCACTCTGCCGCCGCGATGAAGTCATCGAACACGTTCTGCTTGCGCAGCTTGGTGCCGGCCTTATGCCAGTCTTCGCCGTACTCGCCACCGCCGCGCAGGTTGGGCTTGGCGATGATCGCGCCGCGCTCCATCATCACCAGCTCGAACACCGAAAAGCCCGGCGTGATCGGGATGTTGAAGCCGCCATACCCGTACAGGTACGTCGGGTTGTTGCCGTCAGCCTTCACGCCCTTCTTGCTGCTGACGAACATCGGCACGCGGGTGCCGTCCTTGCTGGTGTAGAAAATCTGCTTGGTCTCGAAATCCGCCGGGTTGAACTTCAGCTGCGGCTGCTTGAACACCGTGCTCGCGAAGTTCGTCAGGTCCAAGCGATAGATCGTCGCTGGCGTGTTGAAGCTGGTGTAGGCGTAGAAGGTCTCTTTGTCGCTCCGCTTGCCACCGAAGCCGCCCACCGAGCCAATGCCGGGCAGCGGCAGGTCGCGCACCAACTTGCCCGATAGGTCAAAGACCTTGACCTGTGCGTAGGCGTCCTTGAGGTAGCGCGCAACGAACAGGTTGTTCAGAACTGACACGCCAGCCAGGTTGTCGGCGCTCTGCGGGATCAGCTCTTTCCAGTCTTTCTGCGTCGGCTTGCGCAGGTCGATGGCGATGATCTTGCCGCGCGGCGCGTTGAGATCGGTCTTGAACCACAGCACCGGGCCGTCGTTGTCGATGAAGGTGTACTCGGCATCAAAGTTGTTGATCAGCTCGACGAGCTTGCTCCCCGGCTGGCTCAGGTCCTGCACCAGGATGCGGTACTTGTCATCAGTGCCCTTGGCGACGGTGATGATCAGGTACTTGCCGTCATCGGTAACCGTCGGCGAGAACTGCCAGTCCTTGTGTTCCTTGCTCTCGTAGACCAGCGTGTCCTTGTCCTGCGTCGTGCCAAGACGGTGGTAGTAGAGCTTCTGGAAGTAGTTGACCGACTCGAACTCTTTGCCCTTCGGCTCGTCGAAGCGGCCGTAGTAGAAGCCTTTGTTGTCCTTGGTCCAGGCCGCGCCGCTGAACTTGATCCACTTGAGGACATCGGGGAGATCCTGGCCGGTTGCGACATCGCGTACGCGCCACTCTTGCCAGTCGGAACCGGCCGCGGCCATGCCGTAAGCCATCAGCTTGCCGTCGTGGCTGATCGACATGCCGCCTAGCGCCACCGTGCCGTCCTTCGACATCGAGTTCGGGTCCAGCAGCACCGTCGGCTGACCAGCCAAGCTGGTCGTCGTGTAGACCACACTCTGATTCTGCAGGCCGTCGTTCTTCGAATAGAAGTAGCGCCCTCCCTCCTGATACGGCGGGCTGTACTTTTCGAAGTTCCACAGCTCGGTCAGGCGCGTCCGCATCGCCTCGCGGATCTCGATCTTGTCGAGCCAGCCGAAGGTCAGCTTGTTCTGCGCCTCGACCCACTCGCGCGTCTCGGGCGTGTCCAGTGACTCTAGCCAGCGATAGGGATCTTTGACCTTGGTGCCGTGATAGTCGTCCACCTGCTCGACAGTCTTCGACTGCGGATAGCTGAGCGCGGCGGCCCCGGCTGCCTTGCCGGCGGCGGAACCGCTGGCCCCTGATCCTTTCGCCACAGTGCCTCCCTTTTTTGCGGCGGCGGCCGCTTGGGCAGCAGGCGAAAGCCCGGCCGATCCCAGCAGGAACGACGTCGTAAGCACGAACGACGCCGAACGAGCCACAAGCCCAGTCCACGTCAGCGATGAGAGATGATTCGGTCGGTGTGGGGTGTTCTTCAGCATCAGCATGGCGGCACTATATGAACTCTCCGGTTGCAAGTCATGGTGAACCCAGGCAAAACCGCTCAGCCTTGCGCTCCATTCCCACCTCGGCGCGCATCCCCTGTGCTGCATGCTGCACCTCATCGTTGGTCATCGTGGCGTTGGCAAGACAGCGTTTCTCTCACGCGTGGCGGACACCTATGCCGCGGCTCAGCGTGCGGTCACGCTGCGCGATCTCGATGCGGAGATCGCGCGCACAAGCGGTGTCGCGGTCAGCGCGCTGTTCGCCCAGCATGGCGAGGCCGCCTTCCGCGATCGCGAGCGCAGGACGCTAGCCGCTGTCCTGCAGTCGCTGCACCCGCTGGCCGATCAGCAAGACGTCTATGTTGCGCTGGGTGCCGGCTACGAAGACGACCCGCGCCAGGTCGTACCGCGTGACTGGCTGTCTCAGGCCCGCGTCCTGTGGTTGCGTCGCCTGACCGATGCGCAGGGCCGCATCTTTCCCCGCCAGGCGGGCATGCCGAGCCGACCGCGGCTGTCGCCGGCACTCTCCCCACTTTCGGAATACGCGGTGCGCTTTGCCGCGCGTCAGCTGCGCTACGCCGCCTGGCACGATGACGTTTGGCTGATGCCCGAAGGGATCGAGGATCATCCCTGGCCCATCGAGTCGGCCTTCATCCTATCGGCCCTGGCGGGCCAGCCGCTTCCGCCCGATCTGTCGCCGCGCGGCTGCCTAACCTTGCTGCCGCAGCATCTGGCCAGACCGGCTGGCGTTGCCGACTGGCTGCAGCGACGCCTAGGCTGGCTGGGGGTGCGCTTCGAGCTGCGCGATGATCTGCTGGGCGCGGATCAGCTGGCCCTCCTCCTGCAGCAGCTACCGGCCGAGCGCATCGTGCGCAGCTTTCGCCAGCGCCTGCCGCACGCCGACGAGGTCGTTGCGCTCTGCCAAAAGAATATCCTCTGCGATATTCCTTTAGAGTTGCAGCCGGGGGTGCTGCCACGGCTGGAGGCATCGGGGGCGGCCGACCGCGCGCTCGTCGTTTCGCTGCACGAGCGTACCGCGGATGAGTCCCTGGCGGCCGCGATCGGTCGTCTGCAGGACAGCGCCCAGCGGCTGGGAGCGGGGCGGCTCAAGCTCGCCGTCGAGATCGCCGATCTGCGCGAGCTCAGCGAGGGGGCTGCCTGGGCTGCCGTTGCTCCGCAGCGTCATGTCTTCTTGCCGCGCACGCCCACCGCTCGCCTGCAGCACGGCCCCGAGCGCTATCGCTGGTTCCGCACCCTGCAGGCCACCCGCATCGACTGCCCGCTCGCCTTCTTCCGCGAGGGGGACGGCTCCAGCCTTGATCAGCCGACGCTGTGCGAGCACTGGCAGAGCAAGCGGCTCGCTGCAATGGGAGCCCGCCGCGAGTTTGCCGCCGTGCTGGGCGATCCAGTCCAGCACAGCCGCACCCCCAGCCAGCATCGCGCGCTGTTTGCTGCGGCCGGTATGCCGGTGCTGGCGGTACCCTGCAGCGACGAGGAATGGGCCAATCAAGCCCCTACCCTGCTTGTCGGACTCGGCCTGCGCTACGCCGCAGTGACCGCACCACTCAAGCGCCAGGCCGGCCAGCTTGTCGGCCTCCCCGCCTGCAACAGCCTGATCTTTCGCGCAGGCATCGGCTGGCAGGGCGAAAACACCGACCCCGCCGGACTGCAGGCCCTGCTGGCCCCGCTATCCGACGAGGCGGAAGTCGCGATCTGGGGCGGTGGCGGGACCCTGCCTAGCCTGCAGCGCGTCGTACCGCAGGCCCGCGCCTTCGCTCTGCGCACCGGGGAAGAGCGCGCTATTAACGATGGCCGAACGGAAGAAAGCGACCGACCGCTCGGCGTCTCCGACCCGCGGCCTGCGTTTTCTCCGACGGTGCTGATCTGGGCCGCAGGTCCGCTGCCGGAAGGCACGCAGGCCCTGCCTCCCGCATCGTGGTGCCCCCGGCAGGTCTTTGATCTCGACTATCGCGAGTGCTCCGGCGGTCGCGCTTACGCGCTGCAGATCGATGCGGAGTACGTCTCGGGCCTGGCGATGTTTCAGGTCCAGGCCGCGGCTCAGGCCCGCTTCTTTCAAACTGCGCTCCCCACCCCCGGCCCACAAGAAGCGCTTCCCGCCGAAGTCCCAGCGACGGACGATTTACGCTTTTAGGTTCTTGCGGAAAAAGTCCATCGTCCGCCCCCACGCCAGCGTCGCTGCCGTCTTGTTGTAGCGCGGAGTTGTGTTGTTATTAAAGCCGTGTTGTGTTCCCGGGTATTGATATAGATGATAGGGAATCCCATTGGCCTTTAGCGCAGCCTCATACGCCGGAATCCCGGCGTTGATCCGGTCATCCATCTCGGCGTAGTGCAGAAGCAGCGGCGACTTAATCTTCGCAACGTCCTCGGCCTTGGGCTGGCTGCCATAGAACGGCACGGCCGCCGCAAGCTCGGGAATCCGCGTCGCGAGCAGGTTGGCGATACCGCCGCCGTAGCAAAAACCAACCACGCCCAGCGAGCCGCTGCACTGCGGATGGTGTCGCAGAGAGTCGGCCGCCGCGACGAAGTCCTCGTTGCTCTTGGCCGGGTCGAGCTTGGCGAAAAGCTCGCGCGCCTTGTCTTCATCGCCGGGATAGCCGCCCAGCGGGGTCAGCGCATCGGGGGCAAACGCGACGTAGCCCGCGAGCGCCACGCGCAGCGCGATGTCTTCGATGTGCGGGTTCAGGCCGCGGTTTTCGTGCACCACCAGCACACCCGGCCAGGGCCCAGTCCCAACGGATGGTCGAGCACACAGGCCGCGGATGCGCCCATAGCCCGCCGGCGACGAATAGTCGAGCTGACTTGTCTGCAGCCGCGCATCGCTTTTCTGCACCAGTTGCGCCTCGGCAAAGCGCGGGTTCAGGGCATCCAAGATGGTCGCTGCCGTCCAACCTCCGACGGCAAAGCGGGCGACGCGATCCAAGAATGCGCGGCGATCGATGGCGCCGTGCACGTACTCATCAAACAGACTCCATACTTCGCGGGGGAAGTCGCGCTGCGGATCTCGGGTCATGGCTCACCTCGTGCGGGGCAGCATATCCGTACCCCAGCCCGCAAAGCGAATACCCTTCGCTATCGCGACACTGCGTCACTCATCGACGGGCAAGGTCGCGACGAAGCGGGCCCCGCCGCTTTGACCCGGCTCGTAGCGCAGGCTGCCGCCGTGGGCACGGGCGATCTCGCGCGCGATCGAAAGCCCCAGGCCGGCACCCGAGTATTCTCGCTCGCTCTCGCCTCGGAAGAACGGCTCGAAGATCTTCTCAGCGAGCTCGGGTGGGACCCCCGGGCCCTGGTCCTCGACGGCCAGCAGGATCTCGCGACGGCCGGGGGCCGTTCCGCTGACCGCGATGGGTCGCGTCGAGATCTTGATCAGGCCCCCTTCGGGACTGTGGAACACGGCGTTATCGAGCAGGTTGCGCAACAGTCGCTGGATGTCCGGCCCGCGCCCGCGCAGCGTCACCGGATCGCCCTCGACGACGATCTTCACGCCGCGCGACGAGCGAGCCGCCGAGTCTCGGATCGCCGACTGAATGACGGCAGACAAGGGGAAGCGCCCCGAGGCCGTCGCCCGGCCAGCCGACTCCAGCCGCGCCAGCGTCAGCAGGTCTTCGGCAAGCGCGATGAGTCGCTCGACGTCGTCGAGAGCGGTCCGGATCGCCTCCTGATATTCCTCCAGGTTGCGCGGGCGGTGCAGGGCCAGCTCTAGCTCACCGCGCAAGGCGGCGAGCGGTGAGCGTAGCTCGTGTGCTGCGTGCGACACAAAGCGGCGGCTCAGATCGAGCAAGCGCGCCAGCTGATCGATCATCGCGTTGAGATCTTCGGCGAGCGAGCGGATCTCTGGCTCGCGCAGCACAGTGGTCGTCGGTACACGAGCCAAGAGCTCGCCCCGACCGACGCGGCGCGCCGTCGCCGAGATCGCCTCGATGCTGCCCGACAGATAGCGGCCCAGCAGCCAGCCGACGATGAGCGTCACCAGGGCGGCCCCGACGAAGACGATGGCCATCAGGCGAACCAGATGCCAGGTGTCGGTGTCCAGATCCCCGCGCGAGGCGGCCAGCAACAGCAAGCGACGCCCTGGCCCAGGCGCAACGTCCACGTGGACCAAGACCCCGCGCAGGATGACGCCACGCACCGCAAACTGCAGCCCGACCCACTCCCGCGGCAGGCTGTGCGTGGCGATCAGACCCTCCGGGACACCCAGGTCACGCAGCGACGGCGCAGGCGTGCCCAGGTTCTCGGAGGCGGCCACCAGACTGCCGTCGATGCGATAGATCGCGGAGTACTGCACCAGCTCATCAAGGTCGGTGGCCGGGGCTTCGGGAAGCGTCTCTTGCGCCAGGGCCTGCTCGCCATCGCGGGCCACTAGCTGGGCGCGGTGATGGGCGCGCGCCAGCAGCGCGTGATCGAGCTGACGCTCCTGCGCGTGCTGGAATGAGCTCAGCGTCACCGCGAACGCGACGGCGATCATCACGCTCGGCGTGATCACGAAGATCAGCGCCAAGCGGCGACGAAGTCTCACGGACTGGCCTCGCTGATGGCCAGGCGATAGCCCTGACCGCGCACCGTCTCCAGCGCGCCGGCCGCATCGCCCAGCTTTTCGCGCAGACGACGCATATGCACTTCGATGACGTTGCTCTCGGGATCGAAGTGCATGCCCCAGACCTGCTCTAGGATCTCCGTGCGGGTGACGACGCGCCCGTTGTGGCGCATCAGGAGCTCCAGCAGGCCAAGCTCGCGCCCGGTGAGCTCGATGCGTCGCCCCGGCAGAGACAGGCTGCGGTGTCGCAGGTCGAGGCTCAGCTTGCCCACCCGTAGCACGCCGATCTGCGAGTCACCCGCCCGTCGCAAGAGCGAACGCACCCGCGCCAGAAGCTCGGCGAGATGGAACGGCTTGGTCACGTAGTCATCGGCCCCGGCGTCGAGGGCCAGGACCTTCTCGCCGACCTCGTCGCGCGCCGTCAGCATCAGCACCGGCACCCGACTGCCTGCGGTGCGTAGCGAGCGGCACACCGACAGCCCATCGCCCTCAGGCAGCATCCAGTCGAGCACGATGAGGTCGTAGCTGATCTTCGCGGTCTGTTCGAGTGCCTCGCGCCCGCTGCGACAGACATCGACCACGTAACCTTCTTCGGTCAGCGCGCGCGCGACAAAGCTCTGTAACTTACGGTCATCTTCGACGATCAGAAGCTTCACGGCGCATATGTAGCACGACGAGGCAGGGCAGACTGCCCCCCACTAGATGAAGAGATTTTCACGTATTGCTCACTCGGCGGTGGCCCGGCTTCCCACACCTCGCTACAACCTCCGCGCAGAAACAGGGCTTCCAAGTCTGCTCCGGCCCCGCGAGAATTTGGGGACACGCGCCCTCCTGAACATGGCACACGACCCGACTCCTCCGTCTGAAGCGGCGCTCACACCGCACGGCGGGCGCCGTCACGCGCTCGCCGAGGCCATCGCCCATGCGGCGCATTACCTGCCGGCCCAGGGACCGCTTGAGGTCTTCGTCCACCACAACACCCTGCACGCCTTTGCGCAGCAGCCGTTTCATCAGGCGCTGAACGATGCCCAGCGACGGCTGGGGGTCCGCTGCTACCTGAAAGAAGAGGACTATCGCGCCGCGCTGCGGGACGGACGCATCCGCGACACGGACCTGCGGGCCTGCCTAGCGGAAGTGCTAAGCGAGAACGAGTCGCGGCCCAGCCCTCCCCCCTGGCCGGGAGACTGGCTGCCACTCGATGATCTGCGCCTGCGCCTGCAACTGTATGGGCTGCGCGAGGCCAGCCCCGCCTCGCTGCAGTGGCTGCTCGACGAGACCGATGCCCTGCGCCAGCTGCGCAGCGACCTCCCTCCTGCGCTGCGGCAGACCCTGCTTGCAGCCCTTGGTGCCGGGGAGCGCACGACGACCGAAGCGACGATCATCGCCGACCTGTTTCACGCCTCCCGCACACGAGCCGCCGAGGTCGCGGATGCCGTAGCACCGCAGCCAAGCGCGGCGCCGATCTTCCCTCGCGATCTGCTGATTGCGGCCTACGACGAAGACCCCAACGATCTGGTCCATCCGGCGCTGATTCCGCTGTGCGCGGCGTTTCTTGATCGCGGACAGGCACAGCTCAACATGCCGCTGCGCGCGCAGGGCTTTTACACCGCCTGGTCGCATATCGAGACCGCGGGTTACGTCCTGCGCCCCGCTTGGGAGCGGCAGCTGGGCAAGCGCATCCGCCGCACCGGCGGCCTCGATGCCGAATCGGTGTTGCTCGCGCTGCTGGCCGAACTAGGCATCGCAGAGGCCGATGTGCCGGCGTTTATCGAGCACCTGCTGCTGCAGCTTCCCGGCTGGGCCGGCATGTTCGCTCGGCTAGAGGGCACGACCCAGGTCATCGGGCTTTCCGCCGAGTCGCCGCAGGTCCGGCTGATTGATTTTTTGGCCGTGCGACTCTCGCTCGACGTACTGGCCTATCTGGACATCGCGGCGCATCACGGCTTTGTCGGCGAGCTACCCGATCTGATGCCCTTTCTGCGTCGCCAGCCGCAGCTTCGCCTGCAGGTCAGCCAGGAGGTCGATGGCGTGGCCTGGGCGCTCTTCAATGTCGCGCAGCTCTGCGGTCTGTCGGCCGATCGTTTGCGCGCCTCTAGCCGCCAGGACGTGCTGGCCCTGCTACAGGTCACCAACGAACTCGATCCGCGGACCCGGCTGCGCGTCTTTCACGAGGCCTACGAGCGCAGCTATCGCGAGCCGGTGCTGACCGCCCTCGCCGCCCGGCGTCAGGCGCTGTGGCCGCCGCGTCAAAGCCGGATGCAGGTGGTGTGTTGCATCGACGATCGCATGGAGTCCTTCCGTCGCCATCTGGAGGAAGGCTTTCCCGATATCGAGACCTTCGGCGCGGCCGGCTTCTTCAACCTAGCGATCGCGTTTCAGGGCCTGGACGATCCGGCGACCTTCCCCCTGTGCCCGGTGGTGCTGCAGCCGCAGCATCGCATCGTCGAGCAGCCCGCTGAAGCGGACGCCAAGCGCTTCGCGCAGCGGCTGCGGCGCCGTCAGCGCTGGCAGCAGGCCAACTCGCTGTTTACCCGCGCTTCACGCACGCTGATTCTCGGCTCGATCATCACCGCCTTCGCGGGCTGGCTGGCGACGCTGCCGCTGCTCCTCAACGTCTTTTTGCCGAAGTCGGCGGCCCGGCTGCGCAAGCGGGTTACGCGCAACTTGCTGCCCGAGGTCCGCACCCAGCTCTCGCACATGCGCACGGCCGACGCCCGCGCGGCCGCCACCGCCGGGCTTTACGAAGGTTTTTCGATTGAAGAAAAAGCGGCTCGCGTCGCCGGGCTGCTAGAAAACATGGGCCTGACGCGCGGCTTCGCGCCCCTGGTGGTCATCCTGGGTCATGACTCTTCGTCGGTGAATAACCCCCACTTCGCCGCCTATTCCTGCGGTGCCTGCGGTGGGCGTTCAGGCGGTCCCAACGCGCGTCTGTTTGCCCGCATGGCCAACCGGGCCGAGGTCCGCACCCTGCTGCGCGAGCGCGGCATCGACATCCCCGACAGCACGCTCTTTGTGGGCGGTGTGCACGACACCTGCACCGACTCGATCCGCGTGTTCGACGAGAGCGTCCCCGACGAAAAGCTGCCGCTGCTGGCCGAGATCGATCGGGTCTTTAAGAGCACGCTGGCCCGCAATGCACACGAGCGCTGCCGCCGCTTCGCCTCGGCTTCGCCGAAAGCCGACGCCGATGACTCGCTGGCGCACGTCGAAGAGCGCGCCGCCGATCTCAGCCAGGCACGACCCGAGCTAGGACACGCCACCAATGCCGCTTGCATCGTCGGTCGCCGCCGCATCTCGCAGGGCGTGTTCCTCGATCGCCGCGCCTTCTTGGTCTCGTACGATCCGACGATCGATCCCAGTGGCAGCATCCTCGAACGCATCCTGCTGGCGGTCGGTCCGGTCTGCGCCGGCATCAACCTGGAGTACTTTTTCTCGACGGTGGACAACGAACGACTAGGTGCAGGCACCAAGCTGCCGCACAACGTCACCGGACTTATCGCAGTGATGAACGGCGCGGCCAGCGATCTGCGCACCGGCCTGCCCAAGCAGATGATCGAAATCCATGAGCCGATTCGGCTGCAGCTCATCCTCGACGCCAAGCCCGACACCGTGACCGCCATCCTGGCCCGCCAGCCGCCGCTGGCTGAGCTGTGCAACAACGCCTGGGTGCAGCTAATCGCCATCGATCCCGATAACGGCGCGACCTGGGTGTACCGCCAGGGTTCGCATTTTGTTGCCTGGCAGCCCGAGGGGACCACCACAGCCGAGGGAGCGAGCGCCGTGCCGCAGGTCGCATCCTCGCGCGAGGGCTACTTCGGCCAGCGCCATCACCTCCCCCCGGTGCTGATCCAGGCCCCCGATCCCAGCCCGGCAGCGACGGGCAAAGGGCTATTGCCATGATCTCCGTGAGCGAGATCTTTTTCTCCGCCGCCGCCACCGCTCCCGCCTGGCCGGCCCTGGCCTGTCTCGTCATCGGCATCCTGACGCAGCGACGGACCAGCCCGCCCGAGAGCACCGTGGTGGCCATCAGCCAGCTTGCGCTGTGGATCTCGTTTCTGTGCCAGATCGCGGCAACCGGGGCCTATTTCGTACAGCACGCCCAGCCGGTCGACCTGCAGCTGGGCTACTTCTACCGCGCCGGCGACTACGGCTTTCAGCTGCGCTTCTTGCTGGACGACACGTCGCTGCCGATCAGCCTCGTGGCGTCGCTGCTGCTGCTGGCCACCAGCCGCTTCTCGGCCCATTACCTGCATCGCGAGCGCGGCTTCAATCGCTTCTTTGCGCTGATGCTGGTGTTCTCGTGCGGGATTCAGCTCACCGTGCTCGCTGGCAGCTACGACCTGCTGTTCGCCGGCTGGGAGCTCGTCGGTCTGACGTCGGTGCTGCTCGTCGGCTTCTTTCAAAAACGCGCCGGGCCGGTGCGGGCGGCGATGCGCGTGCTGGTCACGTATCGCCTCTGCGATGTCGGTCTGCTGATCGCGCCGATCCTCCTGCATCTGTCGATTCACTCCGCAGCCTTCGTCGATATCCAGGGTGCGATGACCGTGCCCAGCGATCAGCACGCCGTGCCGGCCACCGTCGCGGCGCTCTTTCTGCTCATCGCGGCGATGGGCAAGTCCGCGCAGTTCCCCGTCGGCGGCTGGCTACCCCGAGCCATGGAAGGCCCCACTGCATCCAGCGCCGTGTTCTACGGCGGCCTGTCGGTGCACGCCGGGGTGTACTTGCTGATTCGCTCGGCCCCACTTTTCGATCAGGCGCCGCTCGCCAAGCTGCTGCTGATCGTCATCGGTGGCGTGACGGCGGTGATGGCGGTGCTGTCCGGTCAGGTCAGCGGCGACGCCAAGTCAGGTCTGGCCTACGCCACGATCAGCCAAGTGGGGCTGATGTTCGTCGAGTGCGGCTTTGGGATGTACCGCCTCGCGACCGTGCACCTGATCGCCCACGCCGTGCTGCGCTACTACCAGTTCCTGCGGATTCCTTCCGTGCTGCAGGACGCGCTAGAGCAGCGCGCGGCGCTCGGCACACAGCCCGCGCCAGCGCCGAAAAGCCGCATGGATCAGCTGACGTTGCCGATCCGCATCGTGCTTTACCGCCTGGCCATCGAGCGCTTCGAGGTCGAGGCCGCTCTCGATCGTTTCATCGCCCGCCCGGTCTACTTCGCCGCCCACTGGCTGGGCGAGCTAGAGGCGCGCATCGCTGCCCGCCTCGCCGGTAGCCCCAGCGACGGCAACCCCAGCGACGGGGGGACCCGCGAGGGAGAGCTGCGATGAAGGAGCTCAACGCGATCTTCCTCACCCTGGTCTGGCTGCTGCCGCTGCTCGGCGGGCTGATCTTGCGGCTGCAACCGACGCTGCCGAGTCACCGCGTCCGTCGTCGCACTCTGATCGTTGCGCTGCTGACCTTGGTCGTGGCGCTGTGCGTCTTCCTGTTCTTCGCAGACAGCTCATCGGCCTTCCAAGCCGGCCATGGGGCGATCGGCTGGCGCCGCCTGGCGCGCTATTACCACGTCGGGGCCGATGGCCTGTCGGGCCTATTGGTGCCGCTGACCGCGACCCTGGGGGTGTGCATCACGCTGGCCAGCCCTAGCGCGCCGCTGACCCCGCGCCTGGCCAGCCGCATGCTCTTGTCGCTGGGCGCCGTGCTGGGTGCCCTGGTGGCGCTGGATGCGCTAATCCTGGCGCTGTTCTGGACGCTGTCCCTCCTTCCCCTCGCGCGTGAACTGGCCGCTCGCCGGGGGCGGGAAGAACGCACCGCCGCCGGCATCTTCCGCTTCATGCTGGCCGGCAGCGCGCTGCCCTTCTTCGCGTTCTGCCTCGGGCTGGCCGTCCCCGGGGTGCTCTCGGCGGGAGCCATCGAGCAAGGCCGCTTTGATCTGGTCGCCCTGGCCCAGCCCGGCGCCTTTGCCAGTCCGTCGGCGGCGATGCTGCTGGGCGGCCTGCTGCTGGTCGCCTGCTTGGCGCGCATCGGCTGCTTCCCCTTCCACTTGTGGATCGCGCCGCTTTCCAACCACGGCCCCGGGCCGCTGAGCATGGTGACGTTCTCGACGCCGCTCGGCATCTTTGTCATCGCCCGCCTGCTGTTGCCGATCTTTCCGCAGGTCTGTCACGCCGCCTTGCCCTTCCTGCTGCCGCTTGCGGTGCTGTCGGCGCTCTACGCCGCCGTGGTCGGGCTAGGTCAGCACGATCTGCGTCGCGCCCTCGGCTACTTCTGGATGAGTCAGCAAGGCTTCCTACTCGCCGGCCTTAGCTCGCTCACCGTCGAGGGGATCAGCGGTGCCCTGCTGCACTCGATGGGCACGGTGATCGTGCGCAGCGGCCTGGTGCTGATCGCAGCGGCGGTGGTGGCGCGAGCCGGCACCAGCGATGTCCGATTCCTCGGCGGCTTTGCGGCCCGCGCGCCGATGATGGCGACGTCGTTCCTGCTGCTCTCGATCGCCGCCATCGGTCTGCCGGGAACCGCCGGCTTCGTGTCAGAAGACCTTATCGTGCAGGGCCTGCTGCGCGAGCACCCCGAAGCGGCAGTGACGCTGCTGGTCACCACCGCCCTCAACGGCATCCTGCTGTTTCAGCTCTTTGCGCGCGTCTTTCTCGCCGGCAAGAGCCCGCTGCCTGGCGCGCTCGATAACCACGACTTCCGCGAGTTCCTGCCGCGCGAGCGCTGGGTCTCGCTGGCGCTCTTTGGTCTGCTCTTGCTCGGTGGCTTCGCCTCGGCCCCGCTCCTGTCGGTGCGCAGCGCGGTGGTTCGCGCGCTGCCCAGCATGACCAGCACCCACTAGACCGCCGTCGCCAACATCCGTCCCCCCTCCGGCCGCTCCGTCGCTGTCGCCTGGCTCGAAGGATCTCCATGTCACCCAAGTCACCGGCTGCCCCCTGCCCTGCCTTCCCTGCGCCCGTCGAGCTCCCAGTCATCGATCCGCAGATCGCCCGCGCCCACACGCTGCCAGCCGCCGCCTACACCAACGGCGACCTGTTCGCGCAAGAGCGGCAGCGGATCTTCGCCCGCCACTTTCAGCCGGTGGCCGCGCGCAGTCAGCTTCGCCAGCCCGGGGATCAGCTGGCCTGTCAGGTGGCCGGCTATCCGCTGATTGTCCTCGTCGACCAGCAGGGCGAGCTGCGCGCCTATCACGATGTCTGTCGCCACCGAGCCGGCCCGCTGTCCGATGGCAGCGGCGCGGTGTGTCAGCGCAAGACGCTGCAGTGTCGCTATCACGGCTGGACCTACGCGCTCGATGGCCGGCTGCTGCATACACCCGGTCTGCGCAGCCCCGACGAGCCGGCCGGGCAGGACCGCGCCGCCGAGGGCTTCCGGCGCGACGATTTTTCGCTGATTCCCGTCGAAGTCGCCACCTTTGGCCCGTTGATCTTCGTCCGCTTGCAGCGCCCGCCGGGTGCCGCCCCCAGCCTGCTCGATCACCTGGGCGAGCTTCCCGCCGAGATCACCCACTTCGCCACCGCCGCCATGCAGCTCCGCGAGCGCCGCGAGTATCACGTAGCATGCAATTGGAAAGTGTACATTGATAACTATTTAGAGGGATATCACATTCCCATGGTGCATCCCGCCCTTATGCGCGAACTCGACTATCCCGCATATCGCGTCGAACCGCGAGCCCAGCACTCGCGCCAGCACGCCCCGATCCGCCCCCTCTCCGACTCATCCGCCGCCATCCCGGGCGCACGAGCACGGGAATACAGCCCCAGCGAAGGCGACGGCGCAGCTGCCTACTACTGGGTTTTCCCCAACCTGATGCTGAATTATTATCCCGACCATTTACAGGTCAATATAGTCCGCCCCTTATCGGTCAACACCACCGCCGTATTGTTTGAGTGGTATTTCCCGCCCGCCAGCAGCGAAGCCGACCAGGCCAAGCAGGCCCGCCGCATCGCCTTTGCCGACACCGTGCAGGCCGAAGACGCCGCCATCTGCCAGGCCGTGCAAGAGCGCCTGCAGGCCGGCATCTACGACCGCGGCCGCTTCGTCCCGGGCTTCGAAGATGGCGTCCACCACTTCCAGTCGCTCGTCGAGCGCGCCCTGCGCTGAGCCGAGGGTTTCCGTCAACCAGTCGAGGAGCCCAGCCAGCCCGCACACCGCGCGACGCCAGTCAGGACTGCGAGGACCAGCGAACGTCGAACTCGGCGGGGTCTGAATCGCTGACGTGGCGGCGATAGATTTCGATCTGGATGCGATCCTGGGCCGTCTCGTAGGGCCCAAAGGTCAGCATTCGGCCGTCGGCGGTCAGCACCAGGATCTCTAGCTGCACCCGGCCCTCGCCACGGTGCTGGCGCAAGGTCCAGGCCACCTCGGCGCCGCGGTTGCTGTTGTCGAAGGTGAAGCTCTCGCTCGCCTGATCGGCGGTGCTTGGCGTGCGCACGTGCAGCTCGGCAAAGAGGATCTCGGCGTCGCGCGTCGCCGGGTCAGGACCGCCGCGCAGCGACCAGGGAGCACGGAGGGCGGCGCGAATCGTGCGTGTGGCATAGAAGTCGTCGGCGACAGCCATGATCACCTCGTCGCTGGCCTGATGACGCCAGTCGGTAAAGCCAAGCTCGGCTCCGGCGCCCTCGACGCGGTAGCGATAGGAAAAGCCCTCCTCGAAGATCGACTGGGGCCACAGGTGGATCACGCGGGAGTCCTCAGAAAGCAGGGTCGCCTGCAGACCCGCAACGACTTGGCTGTCGCCGCTAGGCGGGGCGCCGCTTAGAAACTGGCAGGTGACGCCCTGCACTCCGACGAGATCGGAAAACTGCGCCTGCGCCACGATGCGGCGCGCCCGCTGGGGATAGACGTGCGACAGCGTCACCGTCGCAGCCAGGCTGTTCTCGGCTTGCCATGCGCTCTTCACGGCCCGGCCCCCGCCCGCCGCATCGGCATAGAGGACGGCTCGCCAGCGCAGGCGCCCGCCGGCAAAGCGCACCGGGTCCAGCAGCCCCCAGCGATAAGGGACCTGCGGGCTCAGCGAGACCGTGAGGAGCGGCTGCGGCTCGCCATCGTCGGCCGCTGCGACCTCGATATCGGCGCGCGCCACGTAAGAAAAAATCTCGGGGCTGGCCCGCAGATAGGCCAGCGCGAACGGAAAGTCCGGCGCCCCCACCTGCAGGATCGGCTGACTCGCCAGCCTCCATGCCGGAGTCTTCGGGATCAGCCGCTGGCCCGGGTGCGTCGGGTCGTCTTCGGCCAGGCGGATCTGCGCCTGATAGTGATAGGCAAACTCGGTCATCGCGATGCGCGGGATGGCGCACTGCGCCACCGGCGGGGGATCCGACGCGAAGTGGGTCTCAAAGACGCTCTCCTCCAGCGAGCCGAGGCGCCGGTACCGCACCTTGACGCTCACCTTGTCGATGCAGCGGTTATCGATCGGCAGGCGATTTTCGATCAGAAGCTGCACTGTCCCGACGGGGGGCAGGTGCAGGACCTGCGGAAAGTATTCGGCCAGGCGACCGGCCTGCACGCACTCGCTGTAGAACGCCGACAGTGACCACTCGCTGCGCCACTCCGCTGCTCGACTGCGTGGGCGCCGCAGGTCCAGCGTCAGCTCCCCTTCCGGAATCTGCGCGGCCTCGCGCAGCGCGACCGTCGTTCCCAGAAACAGCGGCTGCCCAGCGTCGATCGCGGCAAGCTGCCGGCACAGAAGCGGCGCCACCGTCAGCGCCTGTTCTTCGCTCAGCGGCAGGGCCTGGCCGCGGCTGGGTGAGATGGGCTCGACCCGCAGCGCGCTGTCCGGCAGCGTCTGCAAAAGCTGGCACAGCCGACCGTACGACAGCGATCCCCCGCCTGCTTGCCACAGCGCGGCATGCGTGGCGCGCAGATCGACGCGCAGAAGCGCCGACATCGGTGGGGTGGCCACGGCATAGGCCAGACAGGTCTGCAGGCGCACAGATTCGCTGGCCAAGGGAAGCTGCAGAAGCAGACTCCGGGCCGATTCCTGCGGGAGGGAGAGCTCAGTCCGGATTCGTCCGGCCGCCGCATCCACCCCCAGGTCGGGCTGAGCCGGCAAACCCGACGCCAGAAGCTCGGCCGCACCAAATAGGAAGCTCACCCCCTCGACGCTCGCCCGATCTCCCAAGGCCGCTAGCTCGGGAACCGCGGCGACATGTACAGCGGGATAAAGCGGGGTGAAACAGGCATTTAGGCGAGCCCCGCGTTCGGCGAAATCGGACTGATAGAACAGCAGCGTGAAATCGGAATGTCCCTGGGCATTCCGTCGCGGCGCCAGACCCAGCGGGAGCACATAGAAGCGCTCCGGCGCGCTGTCATCGCGGTACAGCACCACCCCCTCTGTCGTCTGAATCGGATCAAGGAGAGTCAGCATGACGTTACGGCTGTGGAGGAGTGATGGTCAGCGCCGCCCCTTCACCGCGCGCCCACGCCGACTGCGCCACCAAGACCGGCTCTGCCTCTGGACTGACCCGGCGATACGACTCGACGCGATAGAAGTAGTCGTCGGCGGTCTCCTGCTGCAGCAGGTAGGGCAGGAAGGGCCGGATCAGCTGCACATCGGCGTGCAGGTGCGCGCTGCGCAGGGTCACACTGGCTTCGTCCTGATTGAACAGGACCTTGACGCTATCTAAGGCCCCGGTACCCGAGAAATAGGAATCATCGATGCTGACTCCGATGTGCTGCGTGATGTCGTCCCAGCCCGGGGTCTCCATCACCGACTGCCACAGCCGCGTGAAGTCCAGGTTGACCTCAAGCTGGGTGGGCACGATGCGCGCGCCGAACCCCTGCGTCAGCGGAGCGGCTAGCTGCACCTCGACCTCTACCGATTCCCCCGACGCAATCGCTAGTGGGAAGCGCTCTCCCGATGCGGCGGAAAGTGGAGCCAGGGCCCACGTCGCCTGCTCGGGATCAGTCAGCAGATAGATCGCCGCCTGCCGCAGAGTCACCGGACTCTCGATTCCGTTTTGGATGCGGACGCGCTGTCTTCCCTCACTGCTCGCTCCCAGCAGATCGACGCACAGCACGGGCCCCTCCAGCTTATCCAGCCGGCCACAGAGCGGGATGCTCTGCGCGTGCGCGCTCCCCGGCAGGCGGAACTTGACCACACCGTTCAACGTCGCGCCCCCGACCTGCATGCTGCTGAACACCTCGGCGAACTCACTCGACGACAGGGTCAGGCTGTCCACCACGTGACGGTCGAAGATCAGCGTCGCCTCGGGGCGATCGACCTGGCGGCTGCCCCCCCCCTCCGCCGGCAAGACCAGCGAGAGCTGACTCCATTCCGGAGTCAGCGGCAGGAGCGAGATCGGCTGGCCGACTGGGAGGAGCGCGTGTTCTTGGATGTAACGCCGTGCTTCGGCCAAGCGCTCAGGTGCTAGATACGGCACGGCGCGGAAGGTGAAATGGACGCCATACTCTCCGACCGCGTCCCCGCCAGCGCTGCCCCCCTCGCCGCCGCCGGCTAGGGAGAAGAAGGCGACCTGCAGCGAGGGCTTGAAGGTCGGCGAGCGGACCCCATCGCGGGCCAGGCGAAACTCATCGGGTAGATAATAAAAAAGGTGTCGCTCGGCGGCGTCCTGAAAGATGACCTGATCCGGCGTGACGGCATAACGAATTAACCCAACGTCATCGGGTGCAGGACGCGGCGGGTACATGTAGCCATGCAGCGCGGGGTCAAAGAAAAAAGGAATCTGCTGATCCAGCGCGGCCACAGTCGTGGTGTAGGCCGGATCGCCGTGCTGATCGGCGAAGAAGCGCCCAGGCAGGACCAGATCCCCGCGCAGGCGGAAGGACAGCGGCTGGCTGTGGCGGGCCGCCCGACTATCCGCCAGCACATGCAGGCTACGGACGCGATGAGAGTCGAGCCGCTCAAGAACATGGGAGTCAGCCCGCAGCCCGCGCGGGGCGGGCGTTGGCGGCGGGCTGGGGACCGCTCCCGAGGACAAGGGGTGCAAGATCGGAATATGCAGATCCGGATTCGGGGGCGGATGGCGAAGCAGGTGCCGACTATTGCGCAGTAGCTCGGCCGGCAAAGGGGCCGCAGACGGCAGCTCCAAGAGCCGAAGTCCGCTGGGCTTCACACTGCCCGGCTGGCCGCTCGACTTGGGAATGAACACCTGACTGAGGTTCCGCACCGCGAGCTCCGCCGTACAGTGAACAACGAGCTGACAGCGGGCGGCGGCGTGGCTCATCGCGTAGTGAATGCGGTCTAGCTCGGGCAGCGATCGCAGATACGCCACCGCTTCAATGGCCTGGTTATCGCGCAATCGCACGTCATCAAAGGCCAGGGTCTTCCACGTGCTGACCGGCGCGCTCTGGGCTCCCGCGGCCGTCGCGGCTTCCGCAGCCAGATAGCGCAGCGAGAGGCTGGCGTGATGCGGCAGTGGCACAACCTCGGTCGGTCCCGGGTTATCCACGGCCGTCTCCCAAGCGATCCCTTGGATCAGAACAAGCGGCGGGGCCGAAGTTCCGAAATGACCAAAAAGGACCCGGTGAATGCGCGGAGTCGCGGCGTGGTTGGGAGTCTGACTACATGAGAAAGAAACGCTCGACTCAGCGCCAGGCGTGTAAGCCGGAACCGCGCAGTCAGCCTGCCCCAGAGACTGACCGGCGGCGTCAAATGCTCTCAGGGTGTACACCACCGCCGCGCCGCAGAACTTCAGCGTGACCGACCGCACGGGCTGGGCAAAGACCATCTCGATCGGCACGGTGTTGCAACGAACCGGATCGGTGGGCGATGCCGAGCTGATTCCGGCTGTGCCATTGGCATAGCGATGCGGCGGAATGAGCGCGATGCCATGTGCCTCGGCACAGTATGGCCCCTGCGGGACCGCC
>DAORCZ010000027.1:0-10101 GCA_035345735.1 Pseudomonadota bacterium
GGGCGACGGCCGGCTCGACCAAAAGGACGTCGGGCAAAAGGAGAGGCAGGCAGACCCGCGCCGCTGCCAGAGTCGCTGCCTGTTGCACCGTGTGGCCACGTCGGCCCAGCACACTCCTCGCGACCTCAAAGGTCCAAGTGTCGTCATCTAGCAGGAGCACACGCAGCGCAGCCATACGCTGCATTGTATCGCCCACTGCCCAATCCCAGGCAAATTCCCCGGCGTGGCTGGCGGGCTGGTCAGGAGACGCTAGGCGGCGGGAACGAGGATGAAGACCTCGCGATCTTCAAGCTCGGCGCAGGCGCTGACCTGCACGCGCAGCTTGGCGCGATAGACCTGCGGCGTGGCGCCGGCCGGCGCGAAGTCGTTCCGGCCCTGGATCGTAAAGCGCAGGGTCGAGCCGGGCGTCACGCCGGTAAAGTGATCCCCCACCGCCGTCGGCGCCTTCAGCCCGGCCGGCATACTCGGCGCGGTGCCATCGAGTGCCGTCACCGCGGTGATGAAGTCCGCGCTGTCATGGCCGGCGGGCAACCGCGTACCGTCCTCGCTCATCGTCGTTCCGCTCTTCTTGGTGTCGACGTCGATGGGCGCAAAGCGCACCAGCTGGCTAACCGCCGCGGCGACACCTGCCCCGACGCCCGAGCCATCAGCCTGGGCTTTGTACACAAGCGCGCACGTGTCCGGGGCAACGGGCATCTCACCCGCACCGGACACTCCCGTGCAGCACTGCCCGGCAGCGCAAGCAGCAGGGCGCGTCCCGACATCCCAAGCCTGCGGCGGCACCACCGCCCCCGTCGCAACGGCAAAGCCGTTGAGATCATCGGTGGCGATACAGCCGGCCTCGCTACCGGTCACAATCGACACCCCGACGACGCGAGCGCAGACATTCTTGAGTGCAGCCACCGTCTGACTGCGGGTATGGGCGGCCATCACCGTGGCGCCGCTGTACTCAAGCGAGGCACCGAAACACGTGCGACCGCTCTCCCCCTTGGTGTGGAAGGAGGCATCACTCACCATCGCCACCACTGGCAGCGCACCGCTGCGGAATTCGACGCCGCCGCGACCGGTGCCCATGTGCGGCGGGATATTCACCACGCCCGACACCACGTTGCCGGCGCCGGTGGCGATTTGATAGAGCCCCTCGATCTGGCCTTCCGGCGTATCGGCACCACAACCGCGCGGAGAGCTTCCGCGGAGCAGGGCCTGTACCGCGGTCTGCGTCTTCACCAAGTCCGAGGTCATCGCCTGCAGCAGAATGAGCGGCTGGTCATCCGGCCCGCTATAGCAGAGCGGTGAGCCATACGAGCCAGACGGAAAGTCCTCGACGGCACCGACGCCAAACCAGGCATCCCGCGCCGCCGCTGCCTTGACCGCTGGCAGCACCGTGCCGGCCAAGCTGGTGCGGATGTTGTTGATCGCCCCGCCCATGCTGCCGGTGGTATCGACGGCGAAGAAGGCATCGAGCGACTGCACGCTGCTGCCGCTCGACAGCGTCGCCGAGGCCGGATCGCCACCGTAGGGCAGGGTCAAAAAGACATCCTGGCTGGGCCCGCTGGCTCGCAGGAAGGCGAAGACCAGCGGCAGGGTGCGCGTGAGCTCAACGGTGCCCTCGCGGTAGCGGACGGTCAGGTTGGCGAAGGCCACCCCGGAGGTCGAGCGAATCGTCGAATCCAAGCGATTGCCGACCACGGTGGCCAGCGTCGCGTCATCGATGCTCAGGGTCGCCAGGCTCGATACGTCGGCCGTCGAACGATCCGCATAGCGAGCGATCACTTTGAACGTGCGCGAAGCCGACTTGCCGAGGTCCACCAGGATGACCGGGCTGCTGGGCGCTACATCCAGCGACTTGAGCACGCGGGGCCGCGCTACGTCGGAGCCGGGGACGACGATCTCGCTCCCCCCCGTTTCCGGATCCGCTGAGAGCCCCTGCGGTCGCCCCGCCACCCCGCCCCCACCGCGACCATCCTCGCCACAGGTCGCCAGCACCAAGAGCCCGAGCGCCGAAGCGCTGCCCATTCCCAGCGACCACCGACGTCGCCCATTGCTCACGTCCAACTGCTTCCAGGTATGCATCGAATCCTCCTGGCGGCACCCTAACACAGCCCCCCTGGGATGAAACCGCTCGCCCCTTGCGGTGGGGACTGGCAAAAGGACGTGGGCCTTAGGCGTCGATCACAGCTGCAAATAGATTGCATTTGCGATCGCGAAAAGGTCAGCGACCGGTCCCTGCATCAATGCCAAGAGGCGAGCACTCGTGTCGGCATTGGGTGGGGTCAGCACCGATAGAGCGGCACGAAGATCACCCAGCTGCCCCAGAGCCCGCGCATTGGCTTCGAGAAGCAGCCTCTCGCGCAGGGTGGGCCAGATTGAATGCAAATAGTTTGCGTCTTCGGCCAAGCGGGAAAAGCAGTAGCGCAGCACTTCCGACTCGCCGCGCGCTTCGTAGATCACGCCGCTACCATGATCGGGATGAAGGGCACTGGCGCGCAGCGGGGACAGCCACTCGGATTCGCTTGGACGCAGGTCATCTAGGCTTGGCCCCTCACCCCCGCCCGAGAGCCACAGGGCAATCGCTGCGCGCAAGAGGCCCCCGACACGCTCGGGGCCGACGGCGGGGTTGTGCACCAAGGCCACGCCGCTGCGCAGAAGCAGCAGGGCGCGCAGCGCCGCGAAGCGGGCCAGCCCTTCACTGCCCGGCTGAGTCAGGCGACGCAGCAGGCGCAAGCGCACCGGGCGGCTGGGATCGCAGGCCGCTGGCTGCTCGCTTTGCGGCAGCTCCTCGTCATCTAGCAGCGCGACCTCCACGGCACCCAGCCCTAGCGATCGCGAAAGCTCAAGCAGAAGCTCACTCCACTCGTGCGACAGCCGTAGCGGCGCTCCCTGCAGCCCTAGCAGATAGCGCCCGAGCAACGACAGTGCGATCTGCCACGGCACAAGCTCCGTCGGCAGCGGTCGCAGGCGGGCCAGCGCGGCCTCCAGCACGGCCTCAGGCACTGGCAGGGCTCCCAGGTCATCCAGCGACTGCGGCGCGAAAAACATCCGCTGCGCCCCCCCAGCCCAAGCCGAGCCGGCCTCGTCGCCTGACGAAGTGTGGCCCAGCCCGGTGACGAAGGCCTGGGTGGACAGGTACAGCATCTGCGCCCCCATCCCCAAGCGCTCCGAGAGCAAAGCCAGCGCCGACAGGACCGAGAGGCGCAGGCTGCCATCTTCGCGCCGTAGACGCAGAAGCAGTGCCTGGGCCAAGGCGCTGGCATCGCCCCCCAATGCCTGCAGCGCCACTGCCACCGGCGCGTCGAGCGAGCGTAGATCACGCAGCCGCTGCGCAACCTTGGGCTGCCGCAGCGCATCGGCGCCAAGAAGCGACAGCGCCTCGGCCATATCCTCGATCTCGACATTCTCAAGGAGAGTCAGCGCCTGCTTGCGCCGCGCCAGCAGCGTCTCGGCATCCGCGCTCTCAGTGGGCAAGGTCAAGGCCAGCGCGGTCACGTGCTGCACCTCACCCAGAAAGGCGTTGGCGCGCTGCAGGCCTCCCAGGTGCCGCACGATGTCTTCGCCATCGGCTCGCCGAGCCGCCAGGTACAGGAGGCGGCGCAACGCGCGGGCATGACCAGGCCACTGCCCGATGGCGCGCTCGTAGTCGGCGCGGGCCCGCACAAGGTCGTGCAGAGATCGCTCATAGAGCTCGCCGCGGGCAAAGAGCCACTCGGCCCGCTCGCCCGGGGTCATCGCCAGATCGAGCAGCTTGTCGATGATCGAAAGCGATTCTTGAATCTCGGGCGGACGCAGCTCGCCGCGGCGATATACGTCAAGTAACTTGACCAATGCGCTGCGCTGCTGCGGCTGCTCGCTGAGGATCGCCAAGAGCTGCGAACGGGCCTCGGGTACGTCGCCAAGCGCCAGCGCCAAATCACACAATCGCAGCCGCAGCGTCGAGCGAGCGGTCAGTGCATCCGGGGGCAGATAGGGCAAGCGGCGCCGCAAGAGGCGCAGGGCAGCCGCCAAATCACCCCGCTCTTCAGCCAGCCGAGCCAGCCCTTCCAGCGCATCTTCAATTGCAGTGATGTCGTCGCTGCGCTCGCCCAGTGCAAGCAGCTGTTCATAGGCGGTCGCCGCCTTTTCATGGGCCCCACGCCGCTCGTGCTGATCGGCCAACCAGGCCAGCAGGCGACTGACGCGCGGGTAGCCGATCGGCAGCACATCGAGCAGTGCCAAGCGCTCGGCCGCGGCGTCCATCTGACCGCGCTCAATGGCATCTTCAGCGAGAGCGCACAGCGCAATGGCATCCCCCGGCGCATCGCGTAGGAGAGCGACTGCGTGCGAAACCATGGCGTCGCGATCGAACTGCTCGCAGCACAGGAGCAGCAGGCGATGTTGCAACTCGATTCGCTCGACGCCAGGCCCGGCCTGCTGTAACCGACGCTCCAGCGAGCGACGACGGCGCTCGGGATCGTGACCGCCATCCAGCGACAGCAGGCGCGCTTCAGCTTCCCCTGCCTCCTCGCCGCCCAGGCTCAGCGCCTGGCTCAGGTGTTCGCGGGCGCGCAGCTCATCATCAGCTCGCAGCGCGTATTCCGCGGCGATAAGCAGTAGCTGGCCACGACCTGCGACATCGCTGCTCCCCGAGGACAGCAGAGCGGCCCGACCCGCGACATCGGCCGCGGCAAGCCAGTCTTCGGCCTGGGCCAAGAGCTCTGACAGACGGACGAAGCCGCGAGCCAGTCCCTGTAGCCCAGCGCGACGGAACCACTCGCGAGCCGCATCTTCTTCGCCGAGCTTGGCCGCGACCTCGCCGAGCTCAAAGTAAAGTTCGGCTGGCGCCAGGCGATTCGCTGAATCGGCGGCGGGGGACGCCCCGGGCAAGGTCGGCGAGCTCAGCAGCAGTTCGCGCTGCAGCAGATCCTGGGCTTCGAGCAGGCGCTTATGCGTTCCGGCCAGCGGCCGCACCTCGCCATCGGGCGCCGAGCGCGGTGCGAGCAAGAGCTGACGCAGACCTCGCACCGCCGCCAGCGAGTTGGGCGCGTCGAGCAACGCCTGACGCAGCGCGGCTTCGGCAGCTGCCGGCTGGCCCAGCCGCAGGTGGACATGGCTTTTTTCAAGGTGCAGCCGTGCGCGCTCGGCCGGGTCAGCGCTGATGCTCGGTAGGGCAAGCAGGCGTTCACAGCACTCCAGTGCGACGCTGTCCTGACCGCGCGTCCAGCTCAGCCCCAGCAGACCTTCGATCGGTCGGGGGTCTCCGGGCAGCAGGGCACCGGCGTGCAAGAGCAGCTCTTCTGGTCCCAGGAGAAGCGGCACCACCGCACCCTGTCCCTCGGGAACCGCGGTCGCGCGGGCCCGCAGCGGATCGCTGACCGGATCGATGATGTTGACGGGGACGGCCTCGTCCATCGATGGCGTCGACAGAAAGTCAGCAGGAATGGCGACGAAGGTGCCGGCCGAGGCACGGTCGCTGAAGCTCTTCTCGACAAACTCTTCGCCCTGCAGGAGCGAGAGCTCAATGGGTTCCGTGATGCCAGCGGCCGCCAAGAGATCGGCGGCGAGCAGCGCACACTCTCCTGCCTCAGGCGCTGCGACATCGGGGGCATACGCGGCATATAGGAGGTGCTGCAGGCCGCGCTGGCTGATCTCGACCTCGCTGGCCGTGGAAAGCAGCATGCCTAGCATGGCGTGCGCCGGGCCGCAGGTTGGCAGGGCTTGCAGCGCGCTTGCCAACAGCCCCTCGGCCTCCGCGGCTCGACCGAGGAATAGCTGGACCTCGGCCTGTGCCACACGCAGGAGGGCCTGACCGGCTGGCGCGATCCCGGGCTTGTGCCCCTCGCCTTCGATCAGCGCGAGCAGGGTGCTGGCCTGGCCGCTCTTCACGAGCGCTCGACAGAGCGTGCGGAATGCGGTCAGGGCCTTGCGATCCGACGTCGGCCCGCTGCACAGCTGCAGGTAGCGCTGTGCGGCCAGGAGCGGCTCACCAACGAGCTCAGCGAGGGTGGCGACTTGCCAGCGCAGTGCTCGGACTTGGGCTTCACCGGATGGCTCGGTGCCCATCAGAGAAAGCATGCGGTCGCTGCGTTCGAGCAGCTCGGGCAGGGATCCCAGCCGAACCATGCGCTCGCGAAGCTCGGCCAGATCACCGGCGGTGACGTTGAGGCGATGGCCGGCCCGCTGCAGGGTACGCCAGAAGCCCAGGAAGGCCTGCACACCGTTCTCTGGCAGCAACGCCCGGGGGACAGTGATGGCATCGTCGCTGCTTGCCACCTGGCCGGCCTGCGCCATTGCCCCCGCTGCGGCCGCATCGGCTTCGATGGCATCGAGGATCGCCAACCAGCCGTAGACCGCAGCATCGTAGTCCGAGACCTGCAGCGAGAGCTCGACAAGCTCGCGCGCATGGCGTCGCTTCCGGCTGCTCTGGCTGCGCCCAACGTCGTAGCGCAGGAGCTGAAGGCGAGCAGTGACGTCATTCTGCGCAGCCAAACGAGCCAGGGCGCGATCGCGCACCGCCTCGTCATCGGCACGTAACCGCACCAGCTCTTCATCGATGCGGGACAGCACAAGATCTGGCGCCGACGCCGCGGCATCAAACAGCAGGGCCGGACGATCTTTTTCGGGCAGGTGATCGGCCCAGGCGACGAGCGCCATCGAGCGGCGCTGCAGATCGCCCCGGCGGGCAAAAAGTTCAGCCAGACGTGGCCAGGCGTCGGCACCGCCGCCGGCTTCCACGGCGCTGGCCAGCGACTGCTCCTCGCCATGGCCATCCTCGCGCTGACGCGACAGCTCGGCGAGTCTCAGATACACCGTCGCCCGCATCGTGACCGGCACCTGACCGGCGTGCAGCGCCTGACGGTAGTAGAACATCGCCGCTTCGGGATCGCGCAGAGCATAGGCCAGATCGGCCAGCATCAGCTGAGCCCGCGGCAGATCGCGTCCGCCGCGCGCTACTGCCTGACCAAGCGCGGCATAGGCTCGATCCAACTCACCGCACTCGCGCCAGAGGCGCCCGGCGTGAAACCACAGGATGGCCGTCGACTCGGCAACGTCGGTGCTGGCGTCATGGCCGGCGCTGGTAGCGATCTCGGCGGCTCGCTGCCACAACGCTGCGGCCTGGGCGCGATCGTCCAGCTGCTGCTCGGCCACATTGCCCGCCTGCTGGTAGAGCAGCGACGCATCGGCCGGTCGCAGCTCGGCGTGTATGCGCAGCGCCCGCAAAAGGTCCGAGAAGCGCCCAGCGGCTTCGAGCACGGCCAATAGCTCATCCGGGTCGCCGCCCGCCTGACGCTGGGCCGTGATGGCCTCGGCGTGCTCGCCACGCAGGGTCAAAAGGCGGGCCAGACCACGCAGTTCATCGGGGGTGGCAGACTTTTGGAGCTGCAGAGCACGCAGGACCGGCAACAGGTCGGCGGCGCTGCCGGGCTCGGCGGCGAGCAGTTCGGGCCAGTCCAGACGGACCCGCATGCGCAGGGATTCCGTATGCGGGCCGGCCTGGGTCAAGAAGGCGCGGGCGCGCTCGATCTCACCCTGGCCGATGCACAGCTGTGCCGACGCCAGCAAAAGGGGCAACCAGCCGGGATCGGTCTGCACCATGCCCGGCGCGCTGTTCGCCAGGGCTGCCTCGACCTGCCGCAGCGCGGCGGCTGGCTCGTCATGCTGCAGGGCTTGCAGCAGGCGGGCCGGCAGGAGCTCTCGGCGCTGCGTCGTGCTGACGGATGATGATGCGGATGGGGGACCGTCTTGCGACGAGCTTGTGGCGGGGACGGGGGCGAAGGTGGTGCCACTCTGGCCGGCTGGGGGACGCAGACGGCCTCGGGCATCCACCGCCAAGCCGCGCAGAAAGACGCGTAGCTCATCGTCGAGGTCGAGTGGGGTGAGGATCCCCTCGGCTTCGACGGCCAAGCTCACCGCGGCCTGCGGCTTCGAGGCGCCCAACTGTCGGGCAGCCGCGTAGAAGGAAAGCGCCCGAACAATAGGATGCTGCTCGCGCACCATTGCCAGGCTGCGATAAGCGTCGGCGGCGGCCTCGTCCAGACCGCGCTCGGCGGCGATCGCGGCCAGCACCAAAAGCGGCGCGGCGGCGGCGGGTGACTCTTTGTGTAGCTCGGCCGCCAAGGACTGCGCCTCATCGTGACAGGGCGGGGCACTGGCCAGAAACTGCAAGCGACGGGTGCGCGCCAAGCTGGCGAGGGCGGGAATGGCGGCGGCCATGCGGTACGCCGCCAGGGCCGCCACGATGTCGCCGCCGTAGGCTAGATGGTCCGCGATGCGGATGACCTCGGGCAGGGGCGCGCCGAGCTGGGCGGCCGATCCATCGATGACCGGGTTACTGCGAGGCCGCTCATCGAGATCGGCATAAGAGAGGCCACGCCCCCCTTCACCGGCATAGCGCAAGAGCAGCCGACCAGGCTCGCAGGACAGCTCAGACAACGGCGCAGTGGTGGGATCGGCGGCGCGATACCCATGGCGGGGGAGCGTGTCGAGCAGGGCATCGTGGAGAAGCTCCAGCCGTAGCTCCGAGAGGCCCGGCGTTAGCCATAGATGCAGCCCCAGCGAGGAGGGCCCCGTCGGTAACTGCACCGGTGGCCAGTCGGGTGGGCGATAGGCCAGAAGCGCTGCCGCCAGCCGCTGCAGCAGGGCATGCGCAACCAGCGGCGCCGGATACGGGCAGGGGGCAAACAGCAGAAGCTCGCTGACCCCGAACACGGCGTCGTGATATCCCGTCGGAGCCCGACGGATCGCGATGCGGGCACAGCCAGTCACCGACTCCCGCTCGGTCGCTCCTGGTCGGGCTGCCTGGTCGTCGGGCGTCGCGGGATAAGGCGCCCCGGCGTCCGAGGCGCTGCCATCGAGCGGCAGGCGAAAGACCAAGAGCAGCGAGGGATAGTCACTCGCTTCGATGCAGGCATGGAGGCGTTCGAATGGTGGCAAGCGAGTCGGCGGGCGGATGAGCGGCAGCGCCAGGGCGCGGTTCAAGCTCGCCTGATCGATGCACAGCTCGGCCCGTCGCACCCGCCCGCGACGACGACGGAGTGCGGCCGCCGCGGCTCCGCTGGGCGGACCGAAGTTCTCACTTGCGACCACCACCCCGCTCTGGGCGACGGGAAAAAGGATCTCGACCTCAAGCTGCTGCACCGTGCCGGCTGCCCAGATCTGCCTCTCGCGCAGAGACAGCAGCCATGCGCCTGTACCCCGCGCCGCCAGCTGAATACCGCCGGAGCGAGGAACACTGCGTTGAGGCGTATCTGAGACGGTCAAGACTCTTCGTTCTTATCACGAATGCTCGCCCCTAGGCCACAGCGTCGCGACAGCGACATACAGCGCCCCGGCCGCGGCGCCAACCGAGGAGTGGCCCGACCGAGGCAGCGCGTGCCTGCAGCCTCGCAGCCGCGGTGCAAGCGACTGCATCCCCGCGCCCTGCGCCAGCTTTGGTATTCTGCGGACCAAGGGGGAAAACGATGCGCTTGCCGACCGCTACGACGGGTCTTCGTCTGCTCTTAAGCTGTTCGCTGTTCGCTCTTGCCTGTGCACCTGCGACGCAAAGCACCGAGGGTACGCCCCCGGATCTAGCCGGCGTCGAGCGCGACATGGCGCCCGTCTGTACCACCGTCACGGGCAACCTGCTGACGAATCCCGGGTTCGAGGCCAGCCTCATGGGCTCGACGACAAACCTCGGAGCGGGCAGCAGCACGATCCCAGGCTGGCGCGGCTGTTGCGGCACCACCCAGACCACCACCTATGACGTCGTATCGTCGCAGCGCTACTGCGGCGAGCGATCGGTCTCGATCAGCAGCAGCCAGGGGGCCACTTCCAACGTCCTCATCCAGGACGCGATGCGCGGCAGCGACGTCGGCAAGACCTTCCTGGTCTCGGCCTGGCTCAACGTGACCTCGGTTGGCGCGGGGGGCGAGATTGGCCTGGATGTCTTCGACAACGGAACGCCCAAGGCCGTCGTCGCACCGACGGTTTCACTGAAGAACCCCACCAACGGCTGGTTCGAGCTACGGGCCAGCGGCACCGTCCCCACCGGCGGCAACCTGCAGGTGCGCATCACCTCATCCGGCACCATTCAGGCCTACGCCGACGAGCTGGTCTTCCGCATCCCCTAGCCCTACGGGGCATTCC
>DAORCZ010000027.1:10201-21870 GCA_035345735.1 Pseudomonadota bacterium
AAGGTCAGCGTCGTCGAGTACACCGATCAGCTGCTGCCAGGAAACGATCCCGATCTGGTGAACGTCGTCGCCCGCAAGATGAAGAAGCTGGGCATCGAGTCGCACCTTATGCACAAGGCGCTGCGCTACGAAGAGACGCCGACCGGGCTCAAGCTGTGGGTCGTGCCGCGCGCCGCTGAAGGTCAGAAGGACAAAGAGCTGGCCATCGAGTGCGATCACATCCTGGTGACCGTCGGCCGACGCCCGAACTCCGAGGGTTTGGGTCTGGCCGAGATCGGCGTCAAGGTCGACTCGCGCGGCTTTGTGCCCGTCGATCGGCAGCAGCGCACCAACGTGCCCAACATCTTCGCCATCGGCGACGTGGCCAGCCAGCCGATGCTGGCCCACAAGGCCTCGCGCGAGGGCGAGGTGGCGGCCGAAGTCATCGCCGGTCACAAGGCCGAGATGGACGTCGTCGCCATTCCAGCCGTCATCTTCACCGACCCCGAGATCGCCAGCGTCGGTCTGAGCGAAAAGCAAGCGACCGAGGCCGGGCACAAGGTGCGCACCGGTCGTTACAACTTCGCGGCGCTCGGCCGCTCAGTCGCTGGCATGGAGACCGACGGCTTCGTCAAGATCGTCGCTGACGACGCGACCGGCCAGGTCCTGGGCCTGCACATCGTCGGGCCGAATGCCACCGACCTGATCAGCGAAGGGGCCTTCATGCTCGAAATGGGCGCCTTCCTGCAAGACGTCGCCCTGACCATTCATCCCCACCCCACCCTTGGGGAAGCGGTCATGGAAGCGGCCAAGGCAGCGCTCGGCGAGTCGCCACACGTCCCCGGCGGCGGTCAGAAGCGCTAGCTCGCCCAGCCTCGTCGCTCTCGAAGCTCTCCCGGCCCGCGGGCCGCTCTGCCCTCCTCGCCCTCGTCGAAGCCCTCCCCAAAAGCTCCACCGGACGGTAGCCAGCTCCAGCCAAAGTCGCGCGGGGCCTTGGCGTTGACGGGCGCTCCGCGCTCTGTATATCGTGCGGCCGATGTCGGATGCATCCCGCGATTCGCTCTACTACCTGACCACGCCCATCTACTACGCCTCGGACGTGCCGCATATTGGGCACGCCTACACCACCATCGTCGGCGATGCCATCACCCGCTACGAGCGCCTGCGCCGTGGCCGCGACCGGGTCTATTTCCTCACCGGCACGGATGAGCACGGCGAGAAGATCGAGCGCGCCGCCGAAGCTGCCCACGTCACGCCGCAGGTCTTTACCGACCGCATCGCCGACGAATACCGCGCCGCCTGGCGCGAGCTCAACATCAGCCACGATGACTTCATCCGCACCACCGAGCCGCGTCACGAGCAGGTGGTGATGGACATCTGGCGCCGTCTGGTCGAGCGCGATGAGGTCTACCTCGGCCACTACGAGGGCCTGTACTGCGTTGCCTGCGAGGGCTTCTACCTCGAAAAAGATCTGCTGCCGGGCAACCTCTGCCCGGATCACAAGCGCCCGGTCGAGATGGTGCGCGAGGACTCGTACTTCTTCCGGCTGTCGAAGTATCAGCAGCCGCTGCTCGACCTATACAGCCGTCAGCCCGACTTCATCGAGCCGCGGCGACGCATGAACGAGGTCAGAAGCTTCGTCGAAGGCGGGCTCAAAGACCTGTCCGTCTCGCGCACCTCGTTCCGCTGGGGCGTGCCAGTGCCGGGCTCCGAAAAACACGTCATCTACGTGTGGATCGACGCGCTCAGCAACTACTTCTCGGCGCTGCAGGGAAGCGAGCGCACACGGGCGTTCTGGGGCAGTCACGAGCACCCGCTGGCCATCCACCTGATGGGCAAAGAGATCATTCGCTTCCACGCCGTGTACTGGCCGGCGGTGCTGATGGCGGCGGGCCTGCCGCTGCCGAAGAAGATCCTTGCCCACGGCTGGTGGACGGTCGACGGCGAAAAGATGAGCAAGTCGCTCGGCAACGTCGTGGATCCGCGCAAGCTAGGTGCCGATATCGGCGTCGATGCCGTGCGCTACTTCGTGCTGCGCGAGATCCCGCTCGGCGAGGACGGCGACTTTTCGTACGACGCGCTGCTCAATCGCTACAACAGCGAGCTGGCCAACGATCTGGGGAACCTGCTCAATCGCACGCTGGCGATGGTCGAAAAGTTCTCGGGGGGGGTCGCCCAGCGCCCGCCGGCCGAGGCGAGTGACGAGCTGCGCGGGGTGCGGCTCGCCGACGCTGCAGCCCGACGACGAGGCGAGCTGGAAGCGGCGATGGCCGAGCCGCAGCCGCAGCGGGCCCTCGAAGCGCTGTTCGCGCTCGTGCGTGAGGGCAATACCTATCTTGAGCAGCAGGCGCCGTTTACCCGCGTCAAGACCGACCCGCAGGGTGCGGCCTACATCCTCTACAACGTGCTCGAACTTCTGCGCTGGCTGGGCCTGATGCTGGAGCCCTTCCTACCCGAGCGCGCCGTCGAGCTGCGCCGACAGCTGGGGCTGACCCAGCCCGAGGTCGGCAGCTGGCCGGACGGATGGGGCGAGCTCCCCGACGGTACACGCGTGGCGAAGGCGCAGCCGCTGTTCCCGCGCCTTGATCCCGACCGCCAACAGGAGCTCTTGCTGAAGTGGCGCGAAGCGCGCCGAGCTGCGCAGGCCAAGCTGGCGGAGGCATCGCCCCCGCCCGTGACCGCGACACCGGCGGCGACACCGGCCCCAAAGCCGGAGGCACCAGCTGGAGGTGGAGCACCCGCCCTTGCCGAGATCAGCTTCGATGAGTTCAAGAAGCTCGATCTGCGCGTCGCCCAGGTCGTCGCCTGCGAACGGGTGCCCAAGAAAGACAAGCTGCTGAAGGTAGAGCTTGACGTCGGACCGCTGGGCCGCCGCCACGTGGTGGCTGGACTCGCACAGTTCACTAGCCCAGAGGAGCTGATCGGCAAACGAGTCATCATCGTCGCCAACTTGAAGCCGGCAAAGATCGGCGGCATCCAGTCGCAGGGCATGATATTGGCTATCGGAGAAGACTCGATCAGCGGGCTTCTCACCCCGGATCGCGACGTTCTCCTCGGCGCCCCCATTCGTTAAAGAGGTAGCTGTGAGCGCGGCCCATCCCATTGCCCAGCCCCAGCCCGTAACTCCCTCCCACCGGTCTGCCGTCGTCGCGGCCCCCATCACCAGCGAGGCCTCGGCCGAGAGCCAGCCCCCGCTGTCCAAGCGAACACGAGTGCATCCCGCGGGCCTCTACATCCTTTCAGCGGCGGAGGCCTGCGAGCGCTTCGGCTGCTTCCTCCTCCTCGCTCTCTTCACGCTGTACCTGAACGAGCACTACGGCTTCTCGCAGGAACGCGCCATCAACTGGTACGGCTGGTACTTGTCCGTCGTCTACTTCACGCCGCTCGTCGGTGGCTGGCTGGGTGGACGCTGGCTAGAGCGCCGCACCTGGGTCCTTTTGGGGGCGATCACCCTGGGGCTTGGCTACTCGCTGTTGTCGATGGGGACGCCCACCACCCTGCTCGCCGCGATTGGCGTTCTAACCCTAGGAAACGGCCTGTTTAAGCCGAATATCTCGACGCTGGTCGGCAGCCTGTACCAGCCAGGAGACAGCCGCCGCGACGAGGCTTTCGGCATCTTTTACGTCGCGGTCAACATCGGGGCGATGATTGCTCCGGTGGCTGGCGAAACGATGCGCTACCGCCTGGGTTGGGGCCCGTCCTTCCTGTCGGCGGCCGGAGCGCTAGCCCTGGCCGTGCTGATCCTGACCGTGGGCATGGCCTACCTGCCCAGCCGGGCCGGCAGCACCGCCGAGTCATCCCAGTCACCGACGGCACTTGGCGTCGGAACGGATCGCCGACAGCGTATGCTGGCCCTGCTGCTGTTCTGCCTGATGGCCGTCCCGTTCTGGATGGCCTACTACCAGACCGGTGGCTCGGTCACGTATTTCGCGCGCGACAACGTGCAGCGCATCCTGCCCTGGTCATTCTTCGATCTGCGCGAGATTCCGCCCGGCGCATTTGCCTCGCTGGGAGGCATGTTCGTGCTGCTGCTGACGGTGCCGCTGTCGTGGGTGGTGCGCCGCCTGCGGCGAGCCGGATTGACCATTAGCTCCGCTGATAAGGTGGCGACCGGGCTTTTCTTCGCGTCGCTGGCCTTCGCGCTCCTTTCGGCCATCGCTCACTTCGCGGTCCAGGGTCGCGTCAACGCGCTGTGGCTGGTCGCTTTCTACTTTGTTCTGACCGTCGCTGAGCTGCTGTTATCACCGGTCGGTCTGTCGCTGGTCAGCAAGCTGTCGCCGCAGCGCTGGGTCGGCCTGATGATGGGCGTGTGGTACCTGGCCACCACCTGCGGCAACCGCCTCTCCGGCCAGGTCGCACCGCTGTGGTCGCAGTGGAGCCACAGCCGATTCTTCGGGGGCCTATCTGCCGTGCTGTTCTCCGCTGCTGTGTTCCTGGTGCTGCAGCTTCGCTGGCTGCGGCGAGTCCTGCCGCCCGAGGATCAATAGGCGTACCCTCGAAGGGTCAAGGCCCTGCAGGGGACGAGGCCCACCTGGCATCGCCTGGTGAGGGAGAGCTGGGACGGTTTCCCCCAAAACGCTGCGCACACGAGGCCCCCATGCCACGCCCCGTCGTCCCTGTTGCTCTCTCCTCTCTCGCCGGCCTCCTCTTGCTCTGCACGCTGGGCGGGGTGTCAGCCTGTGGCGATGGAACTGAGGATGACAACAGCCCACCGGAAGCCGCCTTGGCCTTGCTGTCGCCCTCGGCGCCGCTGGGCCTGCACTACACCGAGCGCGCGACGCTGTCGGTTCGCTATCGCAAGGGCAACCGGCCGGTGCCCGGGGCCACGCTGTCCGTCCACATCGACCGCGATGACAGTGGAGCGACCCTCTCTGCAGACCGGCTCATCACCAACGATCGCGGCGATACCAGCGTGCTTTTGACCGCCGGGGCGGCCGAGACCTCGTTCCGCGTCGTCTTTGAGGTCAGCGGCGTGACCAGCCTGCTCGTGTACGTCGCGGTCTCGCGCTTTGACTTCGGCAACATCGATGTACTCGCCGATGCCACGGCCTTCGATGCGACGGCCCTGGTCCGCGTGGGTCTGGTGCAGGAAACCCCGTGCTCGGCCCTGCCGCCCAGCCCGCAGCCGCTGCCCGCGACGCGCAGCAATCAGGCCAGCGAGCGGCGCGCCCCCCTGCCCTTCCCGGTGCTCTTGGTCAAACCGTACGGCGTATATGCCCGGGCCGAAGACAGCCAAGGCCGCCTCGTGGCTTACGGTTGCATCGAGATCCCTGATGCGCTGCTGCGCACCGGCCTGCGGCCGCTCGTCCCGGTGCCCCTGTCGCCGGTCATGCCCAGTCCGCTCGGCAACTTCGAGCTCGATGTTGATCTGGGCACGCGCACCGAGACGACCGATCCTTTCGCGACGCTGGCCTGCGCAAGCGGCCAGGGCCAGCTCCTCCTCGACGGCATTGATACGGCGCTGGCCATCTCCGAGATGGAGCTCGGCAGTCGCGTCCGTGCGCAGCGCAGCGCCGAAGATGCGGGAGGCTGCCGCAGCGGCCCGGGCTACCTCGATGGTCGCTTGCACACGCTGGTTGCGGCGACTCCCTCCGGGATGCAGCTCGGCGCCGCCGCCCCTGATCTGGGAACCCTACGCAAGAACCTCACGCTGGGCACCACGCTGTCGGTGTTTACGGGGGGCGGCGCAACCTACCAGGCGCGACACCTGCTGCGCTTCGCCCGCTTCTCGCTGACCAGCTCTAGCATGCAGTACAGCCTGACCACGCTGCCGGTCAACGAAGCCCGCGACCTCAGCCTGGCGGCGAGCGGTGCGACGCTGGTGGTCCCGCCGCATCAGCTCATGCTTGGGCTGCCGGGGCTGTGGCGCCAGGCCTTCGAGGATCTGGCACTGCGACCGCGGGGCATCACCCAGCCGCCGAGCCAGCTCTTCCTAGGCGCCGTCAACAGCGCGCAGGCCGGGCCCCTGTCGGGCTGTGCCGCCGTCGAGGCACAGATCTGCGAGATCATCGCCGCGCCCTGCACCGGCAAGATCGCGCCGGCCTGCGAGACTGCCCGCGATGCCCTGGTGTCGCGCCTGACTGCCGCCGTCAGTAGCTCGCCGCCGACGCTGGATCTGTCGCTGTCGATGATGCTTCACCTCGAAGACACCACCGGTCAGCTGCAAGCGCAGCGTGTCACCAGTGGTGAGGTCAGCGGCTCAGCCAAGACCTCGACCGGCGCCGTCGCACTGACGGGAAATGCCCACGGTCCGCGGCTCTAGCGAACGACCGCCCACCCTGCCGATTTTCCGCGCGTCGCTCCCCGGTTTTCGAGTACAGTCCCGCCATGTCTTCTGACGAGCGAGCGACGATTTCTCCTGCTGCGGCTGGCCCGACCCCAGTGCATGTCCACGGACCGAACTGTGACCATGATCACGACCACGATCACGGCCACGATCACTTCGATCCCAACCTGCTCATGAAGCGTCAGCCGGTGTACCGCACCGAGCCCAAGGTCGGCCGCAACGATCCCTGCCCCTGCGGCAGCGGCAAGAAGTACAAGAAGTGCCACGGCAAGTAGATTTTCTGACTCCCTCGCGTCCGCCTGCCAGGACTACCTAATGATCCGCCCCATCAAGAAAGTTCTCGTCGCCAACCGTGGTGAGATCGCCATCCGGGTCATCCGCGCCTGCCGCGAGATGGGCATCCGCACCGTCGCCGTCTATTCCGACGCCGACCGCGCCGCGCTGCACGTGCAGTCGGCGGATGAGGCCTTCTACATCGGCCCTGCCCCGGCCCGCGACAGCTACCTCAACATCGAAAAGCTCGTCGATGCCTGTCGCCGCTCGGGTGCTGATGCCGTCCACCCTGGCTATGGCTTTCTGTCCGAGCGCGCCGAATTCGTCGAAGCCGTCGAGGCCGCCGGCCTGATCTTCATCGGCCCGCCGGCTGACGCGATGCGCGCCATGGGCGAAAAGACGCGAGCCCGCGCGCGCATGCAAGCCGCCGGCGTCCCCACTGTCCCCGGCGACAACGGCCCCGATGGACGCGGCTTTCCCACAGTCGAGATGGCCGTCGCTGCAGCCGAGGTTGTCGGTTACCCGATCATGCTCAAGGCGGCCTCGGGCGGCGGTGGACGTGGACAGCGACTTGTCGATAGCCGCGAGCGCTTCAGCGCCGCCTACGAAGGGGCCCGCCGCGAGGCCAAGGCCGCGTTTGGCGACGACACCGTCTACATCGAGCGCGCCATCGTCAGGCCACGCCACGTCGAGATCCAGATCTTCGGCGACCGCCACGGCAACTACGTCTACATGTTCGAGCGCGACTGCTCGGTCCAGCGCCGAAACCAGAAGGTTATCGAGGAAGCCCCCTCACCGGCCCTCGATCCCGACCTGCGCGCCCGCATGGGCGAGGTCGCCGTCCGCGCCGCCGCCGCCGTGAACTACGTCGGAGCCGGCACCTGCGAATTCCTGCTCAGCCAGGACAAGAGCTTCTACTTCCTGGAGATGAACACCCGCCTGCAGGTCGAGCACGCCGTCACCGAGATGGTCACCGGCCTCGACCTCGTGCAGCTTCAGATCCGAGTCGCTGAGGGCCATCCTATGCCCTTTAAGCAGGAAGACTTGGTGCTGCGCGGCGCCGCCATTCAGTGCCGCGTGTACGCCGAAGATCCGATCCGCTTCCTGCCTTCGCCCGGCAAGATCACACGTCTGCGCACCCCCGGCGGCCCGTTCGTCCGCAACGACTGCGGCGTCTACGAGTGTGCCGAGATCAGCATGTATTACGACCCGATGATCTCGAAGCTCATCGTCTGGGGTCAGACCCGCGACGAAGCCATCCGGCGCATGGCGCGCGCGCTCGACGAGTACACCGTCCTGGGCATCAAAACCAACCTGCCCTTCCATCGCCGCGTGATGCGCGAGGCGGACTTCCAGAGTGGCCACTACGACACCGGCTACATCGAGGCGCACAAGGCCAGCCTGCTCGCACCGTATGCGCCGAGCGAAGCTGAGCTCGATACGGCGATGCTGGCTGCCGCCATCGCCGCCGCCGAGAGCAAGCCGCCGACCGCCAGTGCCGCGGGCCAAGCCGGCAGCCCCGCCGAGCCCTCGGCGTGGCGAGCCTTTGGCACGGCTCCTTCTCTGGGCTGGCGACGATGAGCGAGTTCGGCGGCGGCTCCGACCCGTCGGCCCCGATATTCGTCGAGCTGCAGCTCGATGCCTGGATCGCGGCGCTCGGTCGCATGTCGGCCAAGAACCCTGCGATGGCGCGCATCCTGCACATCGTCGATCGCCTGCAGGACCGTCCGTATCGCACCCACGCCCTGTTCCTGGGCGAGGCTGGCACCGGCAAAGATGGCCTGGCGCGGCTGCTGTTCCGCCTCATGCACCCCGAAGGCGGCCCCTGCGAGCGCTGCTTCCTGCACGGTCGCAGCGAGAGCGAGATGGAGACCCAGCTCTTCGGTGGCGCCGATGGCCCCGGCCTGTTTTCTAAGGCCCGCGGCGGGGCGCTCATCCTCGACGAAGTGCTGGCGCTGTCACCGCACCTGCAGGGACGCCTGCACGCCGCGCTCAGCCGCCAGCGCTGGACCCAGCCATCGCAGTGCGTGACCGTGCTCGCGATGAGCGACGGCGATGTCGAGGCTGCTGTCGCCAGCGGCAGCTTTCGTCATGACCTCTACTACAAGCTGTGTCGCCTGGTGCTGCGCGTGCCGCCGCTGCGCGATCGCAAGGACGACCTGGGGCACGCCGCCGTGTGGATGGCCAATCGCGTACTCCGCGATCGCGGCCAGAGCCGCCCGGCTGAGCTCTTTGACCCCGCCGCTGAGGCCCCCCTGCCGACGGCAGGCGCCTATCGCATCACCACGGCCAGCATCGACGCGCTGCGCACCCACGAGGGCGACTGGCCGGGAAACTTCCGCGAGCTCGAATCGGTCATCGAACGCGCCATCCTGCTTTACAGCGATGGTGAGCTGCTGCAAGCCGACGACATCGAGCGAGCCCTTTCGGATCTGAGAAACGCATGAACATCGCCGTCACAGGTGCCAGCGGTCACATCGGCAACAATCTGGTCCGCAGTCTTGTCGACGCTGGGCATCAGGTTCGCGTCCTGCTGCATCGGCCGCCGACCTCGGATGGCGCCCCCGGCGACGCTGGCCGCGCACTTGCCGACGTTGCCTGCGAACACGTCCTTGGTGATGTCTGCGACCCGGCCTCGCTGAAGCAGGCCTTTGCGGGCGCGGACCACGTCTATCACCTGGCGGCGCATATCTCGATCTCGCCCGACGAAGACGCGCGCTGCGAGCCAGTCAACGTCGAGGGCACCCGCAATGTCGTCGCCGCCTGTCGCAAAGCGGGCGTCCGTCGCCTCATCCACTTCAGCTCGGTGCACGCGCTGTGGTGCGAGGGAATCGGTCATCGCGAGGGGGCAGCCCACCCGATCGACGAGCGCCACGAGCTGGCCGACCGTCCAGAGGCCCTGCCCTACGACCGATCGAAAGCCCGGTCGGAAAAAGTCGTGCTGGCCGCGGTGGCCGATGGCCTGGATGCGGTGATCGTCAACCCAGGCGCCGTGATTGGTCGCCACGACTATCGCCCGTCAGCGCAGGGCTCAGCGCTGCTCGACTGGGTTAGGGGTCGCGTGCCCGCCCTCGTTGAGGGGGGCTACAACTGGGTCGATGTTCGCGATGTCGTCTCGGGAGCCATTGCCGCCGCCGAGCGTGGCCGACGCGGCGAGCGCTATCTGCTGACCGGCCACCCCCTGTCGTTTCAGGAACTGGCCGGGCACCTCGAATCCGCCTCGGGAAAGCGCATGCCGCGCTTTGTAACGCCGCTGTGGCTCGCCCGGATGGCCTCGCCGCTCGTCGTGGCGACCAGCAAGCTCCTCGGCACGCGGCCGCTGGTGACGCCGTACGCGCTGCAGATCATCGCCTGCAACTACCACTTCAAGCACGACAAGGCGAAGGCCGAGCTGGGCTACACCCCGCGTCCGATCGAGGACACCTTGGGCGACATGCTCGCCTGGTATCGCAGCGCCGGCTACCTCTAGGGGGCCCTGCGGCCGGCTCCCCGAGTAGGTCCCGGCAGCCGAGAGCACGCAACGTCTCGATTGACCAAGCCCCCAAGACGGCGATAAGCTTGATCGGCTGTGAAAACTTGTCCCCAGTGTCAGATCAAGTACCCAGACGTACTTGAGTTTTGCCCTCGGGACGGCTCCCCTTTGCCGGCTGGGGCCGGTGGCAAAGAGCCCGTCCAGGATCCGATCCTGGACTCGACCATCGATGGCCGCTACGCCGTCGAGGCGAGGCTGGGTGAGGGCGGCATGGGCGTGGTCTACAAGGCCCGCCACGTCCTCATCGACAAGACCGTAGCCATCAAGATCTTGCGCAAGGAGGCGGCGCAAGACACCGCGGCTGTCCAGCGGTTTATCCAAGAGGCCAAGTCAGCCTCCAAGATCAATCACAGCAACATCGTTGATATCACCGACTTCGGTGTCCTCCCCGACGGCCACGCCTACTTCGTCATGGAGTTCCTGGAGGGCAAGACGCTGGCCCAGGCCATCCAGGACGGCCCGATGGACGCCAAGCGCGTCTGCAACATCGCCTCGCAGGTAGCGCGCGGTCTGCATGCCGCCCACACCAAGGGCATCGTGCACCGCGACCTCAAGCCCGAGAACATCTTCCTTCTCGAGCGCGAGGGGCAGAAGGATTACGTGAAGATCGTCGACTTCGGCATTGCCAAGGTCGGCGGCGGCCAGAAGCTGACGCAGGTCGGCATGGTGCTCGGCACTCCCGAGTACATGTCGCCCGAGCAGGCGACCGGACAAGAAACCGATCACCGCGTCGACCAATACGCGCTCGGCTGCATCATGTACGAGATGCTGACCGGCGTCGTGCCCTTCCTCGGCGACCGGCCGGCGCAGACCCTGACCAAGCACGTCTTCGAGCCGGTCATCGCACCGCGCAAGCGCAAGCCCGATCTGAAGATCCCGGCCACCATCGAAGCCTGCGTCATGCGGGCGCTCGAGAAGAAGCCTGAGAAGCGCTTCCCTTCGATGAAGGATCTCGACCAGTCGCTTACGCAGGTCGAGAGCGATCAGAAGGGCGGCCGCGTGGTCATCGAGGACAACAACCTGGCCACGTCGGGTTCAAACATCCCGGCTCCGCCAGCGCCCCCTTCGATCAGCGGCTATCCGCCGGGTACGCCAGGCGCAGGACCGGTTCCAGCGCCGATGCCTTCGGGCTATCCAGCGGGCGCCCAGCCCGGCTTCGCGCCGCCGGTGCCGCCCAGCTTCTACCCTGCCAGCAACGCACCAGTCGTCGCTGCGACCCCCTATGCCTCGTCGGCTCAGGGGGCGGTCATCGCCAAGACGGCGCTGGGCATGCGGGCCCCGCAGGTCGGACGTGGCCGCAGCATCAGCGTCGTCGTCGCCATCGTGTTGGTGAGCGTCGTTGGCCTGCTGATCTTCTTCGTCACGCGGCCCCCGCCGCCTGCCGTCACGCCTCCTATCCCCAACCGGCCCCCGAAGGTCGACACGCCCCCCAAGGTCGACACCCCGCCGGTCATCAAGCCGCCACCCGTGGTCGAGCTTCCACCGATCGACCTGCAGATCCTCTCGCGTCCCCCCGACGCCGAGGTGTACATCGACGGCAATCTGGTGGGGCACACGCCGCACAAGCTGCCGCACAAGCGCGGCATTCTGGTGCGCGTC
>DAORCZ010000028.1:0-1825 GCA_035345735.1 Pseudomonadota bacterium
TTGGTGGTCATGATCAGCACGACGTTGCGGAAGTCCGCCTTGCGACCGTTGTTGTCGGTCAGCGTCGCGTGATCCATGACCTGCAGGAGCACGTTGTAAATATCGGGGTGCGCCTTTTCGATCTCGTCGAGCACCAGCACGGTGTGCGGCGTCTTGCGGATGGCGTCGGTCAGAAGCCCGCCCTGGTCGAAGCCGACATAGCCGGGCGGCGCGCCAATCAGTCGCGAGACGGTGTGCTTCTCCATGTACTCGCTCATGTCGAAGCGCAGAAACTCGACGCCAAGGACGCGGGCGAGCTGCTTGGCGAGCTCGGTCTTGCCGACGCCGGTCGGCCCCGAGAACAGGAAGCAGCCCACCGGCTTCTCTGGGCTCCCCAGACCTGACCGCGACAGCTTGATCGCCGTCACTAGCGAGTCGATGGCGGTGTCCTGCCCATAGATGACCTTCTTGAGCTCGACCTCTAGGTTCTGCAGCTGGGTCTTGTCATCGGCGGAGACGGTCTTGGGCGGGATGCGGGCCATGCGCGCCACGACCTGCTCGATGTCCGCCGGCCGCACCGTGCGCTTCCGTCCCGAGGGGGGCGACAAGCGCATCGCCGCTCCCGCTTCGTCCATCACGTCGATGGCCTTGTCGGGCAGGTGACGATCGTTGATGTGCTTGGCGGCCAGATCGGCAGCCGCACGCAGGGCGGGGTCGGTGTAGTGCACACCGTGGTGCTCTTCGTAGCGCGAGCGCAGACCTTTGAGGATCTGGAAGGTCTCGTCGATGCTCGGCTCCAACACGTCGATTTTTTGAAAACGTCGCGCCAATGCGCGGTCTTTTTCGAAAACCGACTTGTACTCATCAAACGTCGTCGAGCCGATGCAGCGTAGCTCGCCCGCCGCCAGCGCCGGCTTGAGCAGGTTCGATGCATCGAGCGATCCGCCCGACACCGCGCCGGCCCCAATGATGGTGTGGATCTCGTCGATAAACAGCACGCTGCCGGGGCGCTTGCGCAGAGCGCTGATGACGCCCTTGAGGCGTTCTTCAAACTCGCCGCGGAACTTGGTCCCGGCGATGAGGCCCCCCATGTCCAGCGAGTACACCATCACTTCTTTGAGGATCTCGGGCACTTCGCCGCGCGCGACTTTCCAGGCCAGGCCCTCGGCCAGCGCGGTCTTGCCGACGCCGGCGTCCCCGACATAGAGCGGGTTGTTTTTCCGTCGGCGACACAGGACCTGAATGGTGCGGGTGATCTCGGTGCTGCGCCCGATCAGCGGATCGATGCGACCGGCCTTGGCTTCTTCGACCAGATTGACGGTGTACTTTTCGAGCAGGGTCTTCTTCTTGCCCTTGCCCTCGCCGCTCTCGTCGTCCCCTTCGGCATCGTCGGCCTCGCCATCCGCCTCGCGCTCGCCGGACTCGCCACCTTCACCGCGGGCCACCGCGAGGCTGTGTTCCTCGTCATCGTCCTCGGCGCCCTCTTTGCGGATGCCGTGCGACAGGTAGTTGATGACGTCGAGTCGTCGCACCCCCTGCTTCGCCAAGAGATAGATCGCATGCGATTCTTTCTCGCGAAACATCGCAGCGAGGACGCTGCCGCTGTCGATCTCGGACTTGCCGGAAGAGTGCATGTGCAGGATTGCGCGTTGCAGCACGCGCTGGATGGCCAGCGTCTGCTCCGGCTCGCGTTCGACGCCCTCGGGCAGCGCCGACATCTTCTCTTGGAAGAACTCTTCAAGATCGCGCCGAAGCTGCTTGAGATCGACGGCGCAGGCCCGCAGGATGCGACCGCCGGTCTGCTCGTTGGTGAGGCAATACAGGATGTGCTCAACGCACAGGTGCT
>DAORCZ010000028.1:1925-9347 GCA_035345735.1 Pseudomonadota bacterium
CCGCCGGTCTGCTCGTTGGTGAGGCAATACAGGATGTGCTCAACGCACAGGTGCTCATGCCGACGCTTGCGCGCCTCGCTGAGTGCCGCGAGCAGCGTCGCTTGTAGCTCCTTGGTGATCATGGCGCGTGGTCCTTTGCCTCGAACATAATGCCATCCCTCCCCCCTAGCCAGGGCGCTCGTTACGTTACGTGAGGTTTCCCGGGCTCGTCGATGGCCCAGCCAGCTTAGGGGTGCCAATCAGCCAGGAGACGCACTGCAGCCCCTGCCAGGCACGGCCCTGCTCCCAGTCGTAGGCGACCCCGTCGTAGGCCAGCGCCCCGGTCAGCTGGCCAAGCTCGGCCGGGGTATAGCTGCGCAGCGCCGAGACCAGGGCATCCCACAGCACGACCAGCGGGGCCAGCGGCACGACATAAGTCAGGAACAGCCGCCGCAGCGAGAGCGGGCGGATAAATGGCGTAAACAGCAGCACGGCAAACGGCACAAACAAGAGCGGGATGGTCGGCAGCAGGCGGCGATGCGTGTTCTCAAACAGGGCGATACCGACGCGCGTTCGCACCGCGTCCTGCAGCACGGCCTGAGCCTGGGTCGGCGACAGGTGATGAAAGCTCTGAAAGAGCGTGCGAAACCCTGGCACATGCGCGGGTACGGCGGTGGCATCGACCGGCTCTGGGATGCCGGCCAGATCATCGGCGACTCCTTCAGGCCCGGTGGCAGCGGAGCGGGCCAGCGCCTGCCAAGCCGTGGGCTGCGGCACGCGATCGCTGAGCCGCACCGCAATCCGCAGGCCATGTTCCCGACGCAGCGTACGCTGAAGCAGCGGCAAGGGTCCGCCACTGCCCGAGCCCAGATCAAGCACCTGGGTCGCCGCACAGCGACGCAGGGCCTGCGCAAGCGGAGTCGCCGCAACGTGATACCAACGGGTCAGTGAAAACGCCGCCGCCAGGAAGGCTGGCGTCAGCTCTCCCAGGAAGCCCAGCGGCGAGCCAGGCGCTAGATCGCAGAACTCAAACAGCGTGAAGCGGCGCATGGCCGGCGAACATACACCACCACTCCCTTGCCCCGCAGCCTCTGCTTGCTGGGGCGATTGCGGTGCAGGCGGGCAGCGAAAAAGCCCGCCTTGTGCACGGCAAAATGCACAGAACAGGGTTGACCTTCCTTCCGCATCCGTCGAAGCTACGCCCAGATTCGGTCCTTTTTAGATCGACCTAGCGATGGGACAACGGAAGCACGCTCACTGTGGATATTGCGGCCAGCGCTACGCTGAGGGACAGCCCTGGCCCCGACGCTGTCGGCGCTGTCGCTACGAGAGCTACCTGAATCCCCTGCCGGTCGTCTTGCTGCTGCTGCCGGTGCAGCGGGCGGCGGAGAGCGAGCCCGGGGGGCTGCTGGTCATCCGTCGCAACATGGCGCCGCATATCGGGCGCTTGGCCCTGCCCGGGGGATACATCGAATTCCACGAGACCTGGCAGGCCGCCGCCGCCCGGGAGCTGTACGAAGAGGCGGATATCCGCATCAGTGAGCACAGCGTCCGTGAGTTTCGCGTCCGCAGTACCGAGGGCGGCCTGATCCTCATCTTTGGCCTGGCCGATCCCATCCGCGAAGACCAACTGTCGCCGTTTAACAAAAATTCCGAGGTCAGCGAGCGAGTCATCGTCGCCGATGCCACCGAGCTCGCTTTCCCGCTGCACGCGCAGGCCGTGCACGACTACTTCGCCAGCCGACGCCCCGTCGCTAAGTAAGCAGCCGGCTGCACGTCAGCGTGTTTCCGAGCGATCGCCCCGGATTCTCCGAGGCTGGGTCGACAGCGGCTTGATTGACAGGGCTTGCTCGCGCGTGCTGGTATGCGCGGCCATGTTGCCGACCAGCGGCTTGACCGCGCCCTCACCGAGCTCGCAGGTCCCCCTCGTTGTCGTCAAGACGGCCGCCGCCGAGCGTCTGCGGCGCGGTGGGCTTACGCTGCGACACGACGAGCTTAAGAGTCCGGCGGGACCGTCGCTGGTTGGGGCGGCTGTCCGACTCGCCGATGAGCGCGGCCGCCCCCTCGGCACCGGCCTGGGGGCAGCGCCAGGCCCGACGCCTCTCGCGATTCGACTGTTCGATCGCGACGATGTTCTCCTCGACGATGCCGAGCTAGGCCGCCGGCTGCAGCAAGCCGCCGAGCTGCGGGCCGCTCTGTTTCGTTCCGACTCGGACGCTGATCGTGCAGATGCAAAGGCCGCGACTGGCTCGGGGACCGCGCCGCTGCGCCGCGACGCCTATCGTCTGGTGCATGGCGAAGCGGATGGCCTGCCCGGCCTGTTCATCGATCGATATGGCGACGCCGCGGTGGTGCAGACGGCGACTGCCGCCATGGATGCTCGCAAGGGACACATCGCCGCGCTCCTGCGCCGTCACCTGGGGGTGACCTGGGTGGTGTGCCGCGATGACGGCAGTGCCCGCGATGTCGAGTCGCTGCCGCGCGAGCGCGGGATCCTCCTCGATGAACGGACCGCGACCGCGGTGAACGCTGCGCGGGGGGGGGCGGCGGCGCTCGATCGAGCCGCGGTCTCGACGTTGGCCAGCTTTCACGACGCTGGCAGCCAGATGCAGGCCGACCTCTTGCATGACCGCAAGACCGGCAGTTTTCTCGACCAGCAGGACAATCACGCGCGGGCCGCCGACTATGCTGAGCGCCTCTTCCCGCGCCGTCCCGGCCGAGCGGCGACCGCCCTCGATGCCTTCAGCTATCACGGAGGCTTCGCGCTGGCCTTGGCTCGCAGCGGTCTTTCCGTAACGGCCTGTGATGAAGATGCCGATGCCGTGGCGCGGGCGCGTCGCAATGCCGCGTTGAACCGCGTCTCCGTCGACTTTCGCGTCGAAAACGCCTTCGATCTGCTGCGTCGGCTAGAGGCACAGGGAACGCACTTCGATGTCGTGGTAGTCGATCCTCCGGCTCTGGCCAAGCGCGGTCGCGATCGCTCTTCTTCGCCAGCGGGCGCCAGCACCCGTCCCAACGAACGCGGTGGCGCCGGTCCCCGCGACGAAAATTCGCCCTGGGCGCGCGCCTATCGCGAGCTCAACTTGCGCGCCATCCGCCTCCTTTCACCCGGTGGGCTGTTGGTCAGCTGCAGCTGCTCTGGGCGGGTCTCACCGGCCCTGTTCGGCGAGCTCTTGCAGGGAGCGGCGGCGGATGCACGACGGTCCCTTCAGCTCCTGGAGCGACACGGAGCCGGAGCCGATCACCCGGTGCTCGTGAACTTTCCCGAGAGCGAGTACCTGAAGTGCTGGTTCTTACGCGCACTTGATTGAGCCGCTGATTGCGCGAAGGGGCGCACGGCGCTGTCAGAATGTCGGCATCCCCCGCCGGACGGCGCGACACAATGGCGAAACCGGTCGCTGAAGCCCGCGGAAGGGGCTGGCTGGTCACGCGGCACACAACATGCTTGATACGCACGGCATGGTCGCCCTCCTCCTCCTCGCCCTATCTACCGCCCCGCTGCTCCCCGCCGCCTCTAGCTGCATCACCAACTACGGCAAGACCGTCTGTGGCTACCACTGCATCGCCGCTCACGGCGAGCTGGGCTGCGCCCGCACGTCCGCCGGTGTCTGTGGCGCCACCGAGAGCGAGCTTGTCTGCTGGGATCCCCCCGACAGCGTGCGAGCGCACTACGGCGATCACGTGCCCGCGGCCGAGTGCCTGGCCAAAAACGGGCACCTGGCCTGCGGCTATCACTGCGAGTCCCGCGACGGAGGCGAGGTCGCCTGCGCCAGCACCCCGGATGGCGTCTGCATCGCCACGCCCCGCGGCGTTACGTGCTGGGATCCGCCGGTCTCGGCCTACTGCGCCGACGACAAGCCCATTCCGCGTCCCCGCTGCCTGAGCGTAAGCGGTCGCGCCGCCTGCGGCTACGACTGCCGGGCCAAAAATGGCGAGATCGCCTGCGCCTCCACCCCCGGGGGGAGCTGCCAGATCCTGCCGGACCGCGTCCAGTGCACCGACCCCGAAGCCCCGCCGATGTGCGGCGGAAAGCCCTGCAACCCCGACGACCCCAAGACCGGCCGGCCGTGGTGCCGCAGCAGCCTAAGTGGGGGAAGCCACTAGGCCGATCGAGTTCAGATCTTGTGGAGTGACGGGCAGCAATGATAAAGATCCCGCTCACTTACAGGAGTTCGGAGAAATGAAGAAGTCGCCGCTGGCACAGGTCAAGGAGCAGTTTGGTTCGAAGGAGAAGCTGGTCGATGCCTTGATCGGGCTGCCCGCATCCGTCATCGAGCGCCCCGCCGATGAGGCCGAGGACAAAGACGCCTTCCGCCACCGCCTGCTTGTTGCGTCCAACACCAAGTTGTTGCGCCTCCACCGCGTGGGCAAGAGCGTCAGCGATCGCTGGGGTAGCAAGGAAAAGCTCGTCGATGCGATCCTCGATCTGCGTCGCCGCAGCAAGGACAAAGACTATCGCAGCAAGCTGGTCACGCTGCCCCTGGGCAAGCTGTTTGATCAGGTTTCGTCGCTGGAGAACGCGGCCAAGCGCGTAGCCGGCCAAGCGCAGGCGCAGAAGGCCCGCAAGGCCGCCAAGAAGTCGGCCTAAGGTCGCTCCCGCCGCTACCCCACCCTCTTTATCGCGGCTCCGCGGTATCGCATCGCAATGCGCCTTGCTCAAGTCATCGGTCCGGTCTGGGGTGCCAGGCACGCCGACGGCTTGCACGGCCGCAAGATCTTGCTGCTGCAGACGCTGGATGGGGGACAGGTGTGTGCGGTGGATGCGCTCGGGGCTGGCCCCGGAGAGTGGGTGCTGTACGCCCACGGCTCGCGCGTCCGCGATCTGACGCTGGGAGCGGAAGTCGCCGACAAAGACATCGTTGTTGCGATCGTCGATGGAGTCGATGCGGACCGCAGCGCCGGCAGCCCCATGCTGCCCCTGACCGAGAGGGCGGGACGATGATCCTCGGGCGTGTACTCGGCGAGGTCTGGGCCAGCCGGCGCGACCCTGGCTTGGGCGGGCGCAAGCTCTTACTAGTACAGCCGCATCACTGGTACGAGCCGCCGTTCCAAAGCGGGCACATCGTCGCTGTCGATCGCATCGGGGCAGGCCCCGGCGAAGACGTCATCGTTTGTCTCGGCGAGCCGGCGCGTCAGTCACTCTTGTCGGATCGGCAGGGCGAAGCGGCAGCAGGCGCCGGGCCCGGATACGCGACAGCTGGCTACTTGCCGGTGGATGCGGCGGTGATGGCCATCGTCGACCGCATCGATCTGTCGACCGTCGATCAGGTGCGGCCGCTCGTGTCGCTGTGCTCGCAGCCGCTCGCTGAAAAAATGCGGGGTGGAGGTGGAATGTGAAGCCAGGACGTGTAGTCGGAGAAGTCTGGGCTAGCCGGCGGGTAGCGGGCTTGGCCGGTCATAGCCTGAAGCTTGTCCTGGCGGGACACGAGGGGGGCGATGAGAGCAGCGTTGATGCAAGCGACCCGGCCGTATGCTGGGCGGGACTCAGCGTCGCGATGGATACGCTGGACGCACGGATTGGACAGCGTGTTCTTGTCGCCTTCGGCTCAGGCGCCCGCAACGTGCTGTCGCCTGGTCCCGACAACCGTCACCTGCTCTGCGACGCAGCCATCGCCCTGATCGTCGACGGCAGCAGCGCCGATGACCCCCGCGGCCCGGGGGCCCGCCCGGCCAAACCGCCGACGCCAGCCTGGGGTTCAGGGCAGAGCGATCGAAAACACCCGATAAAGGCAGGCTGAGCACATGTTCGTGGGCAGAGTCATCGGCACAGTTTGGTCGACGGTGAAGTGGCCGCAGCTGGCGGGACACAAGCTGCTGGTCGTGCAGCCTTATCACCTAGGTGACCTGCTGCATCATGAAAAGACGCAGCCCACGACGCCGGCCCCCGCCAGCCTCCCCAACCCACCCGAGAGCCTGGCCCACGAAGCCGTCATCTGTGTGGATCTGCTGGATGCAGGGGTCGGCGATGACGTGGTGGTGGCCTTTGGTCACGCGGCCCGCGTCGCGGCCCAGCCACAGCAAGCCGATGTCGCCGCGACACCAACCGGTCAGACTCCGCCGGCAACCGTTACCCCGATCGATGCCGCCATCGTCGCCATCGTCGACGGATTCGGCCTCTCACCGGCCTAAGACGCTCGGCGACACCGCACAACCGCGGCGAAGGCTCACGACGGCGACGGCGGAGGGTTTGGCTGGCGTCGAGCAGCAGCGACAGCACGGCACGCGCAAACCGGTTGGCGTCAAACCGTGCCAGATCCAAGCCATGCGATGCGTGTCCTTTGAGATTCTGCTGGGCAGCCCAGGGGCCGCAGCCCAGCGATATGACCAAAAATAAAAAAGCGTTGACAGTTCACGGAGTTCCGCAGTACCTAGTGGGTCGCTTCACGGCGCGAAAGTGGCGGAACTGGCAGACGCGCAGGATTCAGGTTCCTGTGGGGTAACACCTGTGAGGGTTCGACTCCCTCCTTTCGCACAAAGTTAGAGCCCGGTTGGGAATCCCAGCCGGGCTCTTTGTATTTCTGGGCCTGTCTCGGCCAGGCGGTGGCAGCGATTTTTTCGGCGCAAAGTAGGCCGGCCGCGGGCGGCAAGTTTGTTTGACTTGGCTTGTACCCGATCGTATGAGCAGCGCATGTCGTCCTCGGGCGGAATGTGTTGGACTGACGCGCGAACAGCCAGGGTTTTCCGGCTGCGCGTAGCACTTTGGGCGCTGCTGCTGCCGCTGTTTGTCGGTCAGTCAGGCTGCGGTCGTGAGCCTCGCTTTTACGGTCTGTCGCTGCGCGTCAGCGGCGATCACAACAGCTGGAGCCAGGACGACAGCGCCCCCACCCTGCAGTGGGACCCGACGGTCGCGGCGTACCGCGGCGTAGTCAGCCTGCCGGGCGATCGCATTGCGCTGCAGCTATCGGCGCCACGAACCGACGTTTTCATCGGCGCTCTGCCGAGTGCAGGCGGCAACGAAGTGCGGGTCCAGCCGGTGCCGGCCACTCTGCCCAGCATGGCGCTCGATGCCGATGATGCCCGCTTGCTGCAGCCGTTCCGCATCGCAACCCCGCTGTCGGCCCGCTACGAGCTCTGGTTTGAGCCGCAGTCAGGCAGTCTGCGCATCGATCTGGCGGCTGATGCGGAAGTCGGTCTGCCGGCTCCCGCTGCTCGACTCGTCACCGCTCTGCGGAGCAACGATCGCCAGCCGCTCGCTGAGCAGCTTCGGGCAGCCGACGAGCTAAGGGAGGCTCTGCGCACGCTCGACGCCGAGACCCCGATTCCCAGCAGCCTGCCGCCCGCGACCCGCTCACCATCGCTGACCTTCCTCGACTTTGATCCCACCCCGGTGCGGACCGTGTCGCTGGTCGGTGACTGGAACGGCTGGATGGCGGGCGCCGATCCGATGTACCCGGTGCTCGGCGGTCGAGTGCGTCTGCGAGCGATGCGGGCACCGGCAACGCG
>DAORCZ010000028.1:9447-21807 GCA_035345735.1 Pseudomonadota bacterium
GTGCGCTATCCGTCGATCTACATCCACGACGGAAAAGATGCGCTGGTGCGTGGGCGCTATGACCGCCTGCTGTTCGCGCTGGCCGACCGTGGTCAGGTACCGCCGACCGTAGCGGTGTACCTGCCGGCCCCGACCGACCCGACGGCCCGTCTGTCCCTCTATTCGCACTATCGCGACAGCCGCTTTCCCGAGGTCGTGCCGCGCGGTGCCGAGTACGCCAAGTACATCCTGGATGTCGTCGTGCCCGCCGTTGAGAAGGACTATCGCACCGGCAACGCCCGAGCCATGCTCGGCATCGACTTGGCTGGCCCGTTCAGCTTCGAGCTAGCCTGGTCCGATCCGCAGGCGCGCTTTAGCCGCCTGATCAGCCAGTCCGGTCGCTTCGGCTGGGGAGAAGACGCGCAGATGCGCGATCGCCCCTACTTTGCGACGCTATCCCACGATCGCAGCGCCCAGCTTTCGCGCGCCGCCTTCGACTGGGCCGACGGCGACCTGTATCAAGCACAGGCCACCGACGGCTTGCGCACCGTGCTGATCGCCCCCGGGTACGCCGGCAAGCTGCAGTTCTACCGTCAGCTCAGTCAGGGCCTGGATTTCTGGGAGAGCCTGCGTCAGCGTGCATTGGGGAGCCTCAGCTTCGCGCTCTCCGATATCATCAGCCCGACGGGGATGCCGATCGCCCCGCGCGGGGAACCCAGGCCATGAATCTGCCCACCGACCGTCGCTTACTGATTGAAGCGGCCTTTGCCGATCGCGCCCTGCTTGCCGATGCTGCCGCCCGGCCCGGAATCCAAGAGGCGGTTTTTTCAACGCTGGCCGAGCTAGACGCCGGACGCCTGCGTGTCGCCGAAAAGCGCGATGGGACCTGGCAGGTCAACGTCTGGGTCAAGCAGGCCATCCTGCTTTATTTCGCGCTGCGTCCGCTGGAGCCGATCGACTGCGGCGGCCTGATGTTCCACGACAAGGTGCCGGTCAAGCGTGACCTGCAGGCGGCGGGGATCCGCGTCGTGCCGCCTGGCGTGGCGCGCTATGGCTCGTTCCTAGAGCCGGGCGTCATCCTCATGCCCGGCTACGTCAACCTCGGGGCGTATGTCGGGAGCGGCTCGATGGTCGACACCTGGGCGACGGTGGGAAGCTGCGCCCAGATCGGCCGCGGCGTGCACCTAGCGGGCGGCGTCGGCATCGGCGGCGTGCTCGAGCCTCCCCAGGCCAGCCCGGTGATCATCGAAGACGGCGCCTTTATCGGCTCGCGCTGCATCGTCGTCGAAGGCGTCCTCGTCGAGAGCGAAGCAGTCCTGGGCGCGAACGTGGTCCTCACCGCATCGACCCCGATTGTCGATGTCACCGGCCCGCAGCCAGTCGTGCTGCGCGGACGAGTCCCGGCCCGCTCCGTGGTCATCCCCGGCACCTGGCCCAAAACCTTCCCCGCCGGCACCTTCCACGTCCCCTGCGCGCTGATCATCGGCCAGCGCAAGGCCTCGACCGATCAGAAGACCTCGCTCAACGAGGCGCTGCGCACCTTCGAAGTCCCGGTCTAGCGGGTCGCCTGCCGCTGTTCCTTCAGGAAGGCGATGATCTCGTCGGCCAGCACCCCCTGCAGCGCGGCGCGATCGATGCCCGGCGGGTCCTGCGAAGGGGCAAAGTCGGGCCGCACCATCTCGGGCGGAAACGGGCTCTGAAACGAGAAGTGGCCAGCGTTTTCGACGACACGATGGCGCACCCGAGCCGGATTGCGCACGCCGAGCAGCACGATGGCGCCGTGAAACTCCGCCGGAGCTAGCTCGTCGCGGGCACCGGTGTACATGAGAATCGGCAGGTCGACCTCGGACAGCGCACCCTGGCGCATGAACCACGGGGTGGCCGGCGCCAGCAGCACCAGCGCCCGCAAGCGACGATCGGCCAGCACCGGCACCGGCTGCGGCTGGCCATCCGGCGACTCATGCGGAAAACAGGTCGGCCGCCCCCCCGCCAAGGCCAACGCGGTGTAGGCGCCAATCGAGTGACCGATCATAAAAACCTCGCCCGGCAAGAGCCGCGGCGACAGTTCAGGATCGGCAAAGATGGCGTCGAGCAGGCAGCGGATCTGGCGCGGACGATTGGCCAGGTTGGCGGCGGTGTGAGCCGCGGAGTTATCGGTCCGACTGTTGCCAGTGTGCTCAGGCAGGGCGACGACAAATCCCGCCCGACAGAGCTGCGCGGCCAAGTCGCGATGGGTAAACGGAAAGCCCCCCGTGCCGTGGCTGATGACCACCAGCGGCAGCTGACTACCGACGATCGGCACATTGCTGGCGACCGACAGCGGATACGGCCCAAAGTGCTCAAGCGACTCGGGAGCGTGGGCGGGATACAGCACCCAGGTCGGTACGCGCACACCCCCCTCGGTATCAAAGACATCCAGGGTGCGGCAGCCGACCGTGGTCGCAAAATCAGGCGCAGGCGTGAACATATCCTGCGCTTCTAACATGGGCCGCTCCCGTCTGCGATTTTCTGTTGCCGGGGGCGACGGGGGCTGCCAAGGTTTTGCGGTGGAAGAACCTCGGATTAGCGAGCTTGCCCAGACGACACTTTCGCTGTGCCGCATCCGCAGTGTGACCGGGCAGGAAGCCGCCATCGCGGCCGATATCGAGGCCCGTCTGCGCGCCCTTCCCGGCGTCACCGTCGAGCGCATCGGATTGTCGCTGCTGGCGCGACGGCAAGATCGGCCGGGGGCGCCCTGGGTGGCACTGTTTGGCCACACTGACACCGTGGCCCCGGCCCCGCCCGAGCGACAGCCGCTGTGCATCGACGCCGGGGCGGGACGGGTATTTGGCTGTGGGGCCAGCGATATGAAGGGCGGCCTGGCGGTCATGCTGGCCCTGCTGGCCGCACCGGAGCGCCTGGCGCACAACCTGCTCTGCGTGTTTTACGACGCTGAAGAAGGCCCGGCCGAGCGCAGCGGCATCCTACCAATCTGTAGCTCGGGCGCGCTTAACGACATCGCGCTTGCGCTGTGTCTGGAACCGACCGACGGCGAACTGCAAGCCGGCTGCATTGGTGGGCTGCAGGCGCGAGTAACCGCGCTCGGCCGCCGAGCCCACAGCGCGCGTCCCTGGCAGGGCGAAAATGCCATCTACGCCGCGCTGCCGCTGCTGTCGCGCTTGGCGAGTCTGCAAAGGCGCGAAGTCATCGTCGAGGGGCTGACCTTCTATGACGTGATTACCGCGACGCAGGCGGCGACGGAAAACTCGCGCAATGTCGTGCCCGATCGCTTCGTCCTGAACCTCAACAGCCGCTTCGCTCCCAACCGCACAGCCGCCGAGGCACGGGCCGAACTCCTGGACCTGATCAGCCGTTGCGGTCCCTATCAGGTCGAGATCCTCGACGAGGCACCGCCGGGCCGAGTCTGCCTCGACGCTCCGTTGCTTGCGGGCTGGCTGTCGGCCGAGGGCCTGAACATCACCGCCAAGCAGGCCTGGACCGACGTCGCCCGCCTAAGCGCCCTGGGGATTCCGGCGGCGAACTACGGCCCCGGCGAGACCGCGCAAGCGCACCAAGCCGGCGAGTCGGTGTCGATAGCCGCGCTGGCCGAGTCCTACGAGCGATTGCTGCACCTGCTCTTAATTGCGCCATGAGCGAGACCCCGGTGACAGACACCTGGATTTGGATCGATGGCGCAGTCTGGCCGGCCGCCGAAGCGCGGGTGCCGGTCCTCGATCGCGGCTTTCTTTACGGCGACAGCGTCTTTGAAGTGACGCGCACCGCCGGGAGGCGGCCGATCTTCTTCGCCCAGCACCTGCTGCGGCTCGCACAGTCGGCGGAGTTATTGGCCATGCACCTGCCCCCGCCCAAGCTGCTCGTTGCCGCATGTCGCGAGGTGATCGCCCGCGTCGCTGACGAGGCATATCTGCGCATCATCGTGACGCGCGGCAGCGGGGCGATGGATCTCGATCCCGCCTCAGCGGATGAGCCGCGGCTAGTTGTCCTGGCCCGCCCGCTGCGCCTACCGGATGCGGCGCTGTATCAAACCGGAGTCGCGTTGGTCAGTGTGACGCCCTCCGACTGTGGTGTGCGCATGCTGCCAGCCGCCAAGTCCAGCAACTACCTGCCGTCGGTGATGGCGCTGGGTCTGGCAAAAAAACGCGGGGCCTACGAGGCGCTCTTATGCGATGGCGAGGACGCCGTCACCGAAGGCGCCTCATCGAACTTCTTCATCGTGCGCGGCGACGAGATCTGGACGCCGCCTTTGTCTCTCGGTCTGCTGTCGGGCATCACCCGGGCCGCCGTGCTGCGCCTAGCTACTGACCTTGGGCTGACCTGCCGCGAGGCCCGCTTTACCGTTACCGAAGCCGAGGCCGCCGACGAAGCCTTCCTAACCAGCAGCGTGCGCGGCCTGTTGCCCGTGACCCGCCTCAACGATCGCCCCATCGGAGACGGACAGGTCGGCGAGTGCACGCAGCGCCTGCTTTCGGCCTATGCCGCCTGCCTGGCCCGCGGTGGCGACTGGTCAGAACGATGAGTGCGTCCAGCGCCTACAGTGTCCGCATCCTGCGCGGCATCGACGAGGTCAGTGAGGCCGACTGGAACCGCATGCTGTCGCTCGATCCGCAAGACGAGTGCGATCCCGGCGGCGATCCGCCGTTCTGTGATCATCGCTTCCTTTCGGCGCTGGAAGGCAGCGGCTGCGCCACCGCCGAGCGCGGCTTTCTGCCCTGCCACTTCCTGCTCTTTGCCGGGAGCGAGCTCATCGCCGCAGCACCGGCCTACGTCAAGGGCGACAGCGACGGCGACTTTAGCCGCGACTGGGACTGGGCCGCGGGTGCCGAGCGCGCCGGTCTGCCGTACTACCCCAAGCTGATCTTCGCGCTGCCGTTTACGCCGGTGACCGGACGTCGCTTCCTGTTCCGCCCCGGCCTCAGCCCGGCCGAGCGCGAGACCGGCTACCGCGTGCTCTTGGCCGCGGCGCGTCGCTTCTGTCAGGAGCGCGGCATCGCTTCGCTGCATGTGCTGTTTCCCACCGCCGCGCAGGTTCAGCAGCTCGCCCGACAGGGCCTGGCTGCACGAGTCGCGTTTCAGTACCACTTCCACAACCCCGGCTATCGCCATCCCGACGAGTTCTACGCTCGCTTTACGTCGAAGCGACGCAACGCGCTCAAGCGCGAGCGAGCCGCACCAGCCAGTCAAGGCATCGCGCTGCGCACGCTGCGCGGCGATGCCGTGGCGCAGGATCCGCAGCGCTGGGCGGACATCGCTCATGCCCTGCATTCCTCGACGGTAGAGAAGCTGGTCTGGGGTCGCCGCTGGCTAAATCAGGGCTTCTATCGCCGCTTCTTTGCCAGCTATCCGCAGGCCGTTGCACTGGTCCTGGCCGAGCGTCAGGGGGGCGTGGTGGCCGGTGCCTTCAACGTCGCTGCCGGCTATGGCGAGACGACCTCGGCGAGCGGCTCTGGTCTGGCGGTGCGGGCGCCGCTGCGTCGGCTGTGGGGCCGCTACTGGGGCTGCTTCGAAGAGCATCCCTTCCTGCACTTCAACGTCTGCTACTACCACAGCATCGACGTCTGCATCACCGATCGCGTCGCCATCTTCGAAGGCGGAGCCGGCGGCGAGCACAAAATCGCGCGCGGCTTCGAACCGAGCGAGACCCACTCTGCCCACCAGTTTTTCCACCCCCGCCTCGACGGGGCGCTGCGTCGCCACCTAGAGCAGGAGCACGCGGCGCGCAGCCAGGCCATCGCCGCCTATCGCCAGGAAGCCCCGGTCCTAAAGCCCTGGCAGCCCGGACCCGACAGCGACGCCGAGCAGTAAGCTTGTCTTTCGGTCGCTAATCGGGCGAAGCTCTGCTCTATGCGGATCCCCACAGAACCGAAGGTCATCATTCGCCACTGCGAGGAGTACGACCCCGCGCGCATCCGCGAGATCATCCGCGAGGGCCTAGAGGAGCTGGGCCTGCGCCCGCGTGGACGGACCCTGATCAAGCCCAACATCGTCGCCGCCGGCCCGCTGTTTCCCCACGCCTACACCCGACCCGAGTTCATGGAGGGCGTGGTGCAGGCGCTGCAAGATCGCGCCGAGGGCGAACTACAAGAGATCGGCATTGGCGAGCGCTGCGGCATCACCGTGCCCTCGCGCTTTGCCTTCGCTGAGTCGGGCTATGACGCGCTCATCGAGCGCTTGCCGGGCGTGAAACGCTATCTCTTCGACGAGGTGCCGCAGGTCGAGGTGCGCTACAGCCATCCGCAGCGCCTGCGTGACTACGTCTTTACGCCGCAGCCAATCGCCCAGGCCGACTTCTTCGTCAACTGTCCCAAGTTCAAGGCCCATCCCTGGACGACGGTGACGTTCTCGATGAAGAACTACATCGGCATCCAGGACGATCGTCATCGCTTGATCGATCACGATCATCGGCTCAACGAAAAGATCGCCGATCTGCAGCACATCATTCAGCCGCAGTTCATCGCCATCGATGCGATTACCGCCGGCGAAGGGCGGATGCTGACGCCGACCCCCTTCCCGCTCAAGCTCATCATCATGGGCAACAGCCAGGTGGCCTTCGATGCGGTGTGCTGCGCCATCATCGGCGTCAAGCCGCAGACCGTCGAGCACATCGCGCTGGCCGTCGAACATGGCGTGGGCCAGCCGGGCTGGCTGGATCTGCAGGGCATCCTGATCAGCGGCGACGTCACGCTGGAGCAAGCCCAGGCCCGCGCCACCGGCTTCCACGTCGGCCTGCAGCGCATCGAAAAATACTTCGAGGGCTCGCGCATTACCGCCTACGCCGGCCCGCCCCCCGAGCCCGAGCGCACCGACTACTGCTGGGGCGGCTGTCCCGGCGCCATGCAGGAAGCGATCGAAGTCCTGCGCCTGTACGACGAGAGCTGCGATCAGAAGCTGCCGCGGCTGCACATCGTGTTTGGCAAGTACGAGGGCCCGATTCCGGCCGGCCCCGGTGAAAAAGTCGTGTTCATCGGCGACTGCGCCGAGTGGCAGGGCCAGATCGGCGGCGAGCTGGTGCAGATCCGCAGCCAATACAAGGAGCGCTCGACGCTGGACCCCTACACCATCAAGCACGATGACGTGTTCTTGAAGATGGCCAAGGTCAGCGGCAAGGTCGCGGTCAACGAAGGCAAGCAGGTGCTGCGCTTAAGCGGCTGTCCGGTCAGCGTCATCGAGCAGGCGCTGTGTCTCGTCGAGCTAGGCGAGGTGCGCAATCCCTACTTCGATCCACAGATGGCCATGCCGTTTCAGACGGCGTACTGGACCTGGCGAGCCCAGACCAGCCTGCAGCGGCTGCGCGGTCAGCCCTATCAACGCAAGGGCCCCTGTTCGCGCGGCCATGCCCAGCCCGATCTCACGGCAGCGAGTGGCCAGGCTACCCCAAGGAGTGCGGAGTGAACGTCCCCAAGGCCAGCGAAAAAGAGTGCATCATCCTGACCATTTCTGGGCGCGTGCAGGGGATTGGTTATCGTCGCAGCGCGCAGCAGAAAGCCGAGTCGCTAGGGCTTACCGGCTGGGTTGCGAACCTGGAAAACGGCGATGTCCGGATGGTGGCCGAGGGCACCCCGGATCAGGTCGATGCGCTGGAGCTGTGGTGTCGAAACTCTGGCCCGCGCATGGCTCGCATCGACCGCGTGGAGGTCGTCCGCCAACAGGCCAGCGGCGTGTTCGTTGGCTTTGTCATTCGCTAAGGAGCAGCCAGCATGTCGCCTGATGCAACCCCGCCGCGCTCGGTGCCGCGGCTCCCGGCGGTCGTCGATTTCCTGGGCTCGCCGCGCCCGCTGCTGATCGGCGGCAAGTGGCAGCCGGCGCAGAGCGGAAAGACCTTTGTCACCGTCGATCCGGCGACGGGAACCCCCCTTGCCAGAGTGGCCGAGGGCGAGGCGGCTGACATTGATGCTGCGGTCGCGGCGGCGCGCACCGCCATGGCTCCTGGCTCGCCGTGGACGCGCATGACCCCGGGCGAGCGCGAGCGCCTGCTGCAGCGAGTCGCCGATCTCGTCGAAAAGCACGTCGATGAGCTGGCGCAGCTTGAGTCGCTCGACAACGGCAAGGCGCTCAAAGTGGCGCGGCACGGCGATATTCCATCGGTCGCGGCCTGCTTTCGTTACATGGCCGGCTGGGCCAGCCGGCTCGATGGGCGACAGATTCCGCTGGTGGGATCACCGCCCGGCCTGTTCCACGCCTTTACCCTGCGCGAGCCCGTCGGTGTGGTCGGCGCGATCATCCCCTGGAATTTTCCGCTTTTGATGGCGGCCTGGAAGCTGGCGCCGGCCTTGTGCTGCGGCAACGCGGTGGTGTTAAAGCCGGCGGAACAGACGCCGCTTAGCGCCCTGCGCCTCGGTGAACTGCTCTGCCAGGCGGGGCTTCCCGACGGCGTCGTCAACATCGTGACCGGCTTCGGAGAGACCGCGGGAGCCGCACTGGCCGGACATCCGCAGGTCGATAAGGTCGCCTTCACCGGCTCGACCGAGGTCGGACGACTGATCGTGCGCGCCGCCGCTGGCAACCTCAAGAAGCTGACGCTGGAGCTCGGCGGCAAGTCGCCCAACGTCGTCTTTGCTGACGCCGATCTCGATCCCGCAATTGCCGGCGCCGCCAACGCCATCTTCTTCAACCAAGGCCAGGTCTGCACCGCGGGCTCGCGGCTTTATGTCGAAGAGGCCGCGCTCGACCGGGTGCTCGCCGGTGTGGCAGCGCGAGCGAGCAAGATCCGGCTAGGTCCCGGCATGACCGAAGGCACACAGATGGGCCCCCTGGTCTCGGCCGAGCAGCTAAGCCGCGTCAGCGGCTACGTCGATTCGGGGCGCAGCGAAGGCGCACGCGTCGTCATCGGCGGTGGCCGGCATGGTGACAGCGGCTTCTTCATGCAGCCGACCGTGCTCACCGATGTCCGCCCCAGCATGCGCGTCGTGCAAGAAGAGATCTTCGGTCCCGTCGTAACCGTGCATCCCTTCAAGAGCATCGAAGAAGTCACGCACCTGGCCAACGACACGATCTACGGCCTGGCCGCCGCGGTGTGGAGCCGCGATACCAGCAAGGCGCAGCGCGTGGCGCAGGGGCTTAAGGCCGGCACGGTGTGGATCAACTGCTACGGCGCCTTCGACGACGCGCTGCCATTTGGCGGCTACAAGCAGTCTGGCTGGGGCCGCGAAGGCGGCAGCGAAGTGCTCGACGCCTACACCCAGACCAAGACCGTGGTCATGAAGCTATAGGCCCAGGCAGCGACGGGCAACCAGCGACGGGCGACCAGCAACCAGATCGACGGGCCGCGCAGAAAACACCGGGCCGTCGACTGCGAGGAACGGTGTGATACGGAGGCAGCGGGCGATGCCTACTTCTGCCGCTCCGGCTCTTCCTTGCCGCGGTGACAGGTGAAGCAGGTGACCTTCTTCATCGTCGAGGCGTAGCGCTTGTTGATCTCGCTGGTCATCTGCATCATCTCGCGCGCCAGCGTCTTTTTGTTCGTGTCCTTCTCCATGTTCGGCTCCTCATGGCAGAAGGAACAGTCGACGCCCAAGTCCTTGCTCATCGCCTTCATGGTCTTTTTGAGCTCGTCCCTGGAGATGGTCTTGGAGAGGACCTGCAGATCCTTCCAGGCACCGCTTCCCCCCGGAGCCAGACCAGGCTTAGCGCCAGCCGTCGGGGCAGCGGCCTGCGTCGGGGCGGCGGCCTGCGTCGGGGCGGCGGCCGGACGCGCTGCTTGGGGTTCGGCAAAGACCGCAGGGGCCAACAAAGGAAGCGAGGTCAGCGCGGCCAAAAGCCAGCCGCTAACCCTGGGTTTCGATGTCAACATAGGCTCACGTTCTCCTCGCAATATCCTACTGCAGCGACCCTGAGTTTCGGGGCTGAAATTAGACGACGCAGCGGGACGGTTGCTTCATAATGGCGCCGATGCGAGGCATCAGCGCGGCAGTCGCGGGGCTCTTGCTCTTTTGGGCTGAGCCGCGAGTCGCGGCGGCGGCGGATGTGGTGCTGCTTGGGCGCACAGTGTCCGCGAGCGAGACGGCCAAGAAGCTGCATGTGCCGGTTGGCTGGCCCGGCCTTGGCCCTGGTGATGCAGGCTCCGGCGCCTCCGCTGCGACGCCGCCTCCCGCCGCTCTGGCTCCGCCGACTGACTGGATCCGTCCAGAGTTTGACGATGGCGCCTGGACCGTCCTGCCACCGCAGGTCGTCAGCTCGGCGCCGCAGCTTCCGGGAGCGCTGTGGCTCTCGCCCGCTGCCTCATCCAGCAATCCACCTCCCGCCCCGGGAACGCTGGCTCCAAGCACGCCCACCCCACCATCGCCAGCGAGCCCACCGAGCAGCGCCGCCGGGGCGACGGACCATGGCGCGGCAGCCGATGGCGGGCTGATCTTTGCCGATGACCCCCCCGCCGATGCCGGCTCGGCTCGACGCCCAGGGACAGACGGCGGACACAGCGATGGCGGCACCGCGACCGATGCCGGAAGTGGCCCGCCCCCTCTGCCAGCCTGCGCCGGGACGCTCTACTTGAGACGACGCTTCGCGGTCAGCGCCGACTTGGCGCGCTTTTCGCTGCTCACCCTGCGCCTACGCTACACCGATGGCGTCGTCGTCTATCTCAACGGGGTCGAGCTGGTTCGTCGCCGCGTCGCCTCGACGATTCCCGATGCGACCACGCTGGCCCTTGAGCGCGGCCCAGTCGAGCCCGAAAGCCACCACCTGCCGCTGTCCCCCGGCCTGCTCATGCCCGAGGGCAATGTGCTCGCGGTCGAGGTCCACCCACGCGCCATCGAGCGCTGCCCCCGCATAGATCTGGAGCTCTTGCTCAGCGATGGCCCCCGCGTCGTGCGCGGACCCTATATCGAGCGGCTGTTCGGGGGCGTCCTCGACCTCGCGCTGCAGACCAACACCCCGACCTATTTTTCCGTCCGCTACGGCAAGGGCGAAGCAGCCAGCTCTCGCGATCGCGAGCTCGCCGAAGACCCCAGCAGTCCGCCTCAGCTGCTCCATCGTGCGCGCATCACCGGCCTGCGACCCGGGACGACCTATCACTATCAGGTTGCGATCACCGGACCCAACGGACAGCGCAGCGAGCTGCCGCTTGTGCCCTTACACACGCCGCCCGCCTCGGGACGGCCGCTGCGCTTTGTCGTCTATGGCGACTCGCGCAGTGGTCACAGCGTGCACGCGCAGGTGGTGCAGTCGCTGCTGGTCGAAGATCCCGATCTGATCCTGTGCACCGGCGATGTCGTCGAGCGCGGCACCGAAGACGGCGACTGGGATCGCTACTTCGCGGTCGCAGCGCCGCTGCTTGAGCGCATTCCCATTTTCATGGCCCCCGGCAACCACGAGTACGCCCTGCGACGCCAAGGGGCCCAGCGGCTGTTTCAGCTGTGGGATCGCCTGTTCGTCCCGCAGCCTCCGGCAGCGGCGGTGGCCAGCGGCAAGCTTGATGCCGGCGCAGCGGCCCTCTCCGTCGTCCCGCGCGATAAAAGCGGGCTCGACGAGGCGACGCTGCCGCGCGGCTACTACAGCTTCGATCTGTCTTCCGTTCACTTCGTGGCGCTCGACAGCAACCAGGCGCGCAGTGCCGATCAGCTGCGCTGGCTCGACGCTGATCTCAGTCGCGCCGCACTGCGTCGCCCGCGGGCCATCATCGTCTGGATGCACGATGGTCCGTATTCCATGGGCTGGCACGGCGACAACGGTGTGCTGATCCGCGACTACGTGCCGCTGTTCGAAAAGCATCGCGTGAACTTGGTGTTCTCAGGCCACGACCACGACTTCGAGCGCGGTCGGCGCGGCCAGCTCAACTACATCGTCACCGGCGGCGGCGGCGCCGAGCTCCGGCCGCTCAAGTGCGGCGTCCCCGGCAAGCGACGCTGCAAGCATCCGCCCCTTGCCTTCTTCAACGAGCACAACTACGTCTCGGTCGAAGTCCTGCCCGACGCCCTGCGCGTCTGCCCCAAGCGCATCGACGGCACCGCGCTAGAGCCCTGCCAGATCCTGCGCCGCTAAGCCGATTCGACAAGCGACGACCTGCGTGCAAGCCAGATCGCGCCCCGTGCTAGTGTGCCGGCCATGCGACGGCAGGCGGGTTCGGGAGGCAGGCGATTTGTAGCTCGATCCAGGGTCGAACTCAGCGGGCTGGGCCTGCTTCTGACCCTGCTTTGGGGCTGTCAGCGACCTTCGGGCAGTCCCTCGGCGGCGGACACTGCGAACAAGTCCGCGACGCCTGCATCCGCCCCTCACGGAGCCTCGGCCGGCACGCTTGCTGCCGTCGGGCCAGCCGCTGCCCCCGCCCTGCAGCCAGATCGGCCGCGTCCTAACCCCACCGATCCCGCGTCGAGCCCAAGACCCCAGGCCGCACTCTGGCCGACCGCGACCGACCCTCCCCTAAAAGCGGCGCCGGGATACGTCGGCTCC